>JAGSPQ010000344.1 GCA_018262385.1 Myxococcaceae bacterium
CCTTGTCGTAGTCGCTGGTGGTCTCGCCTGCCTGGGTCCGGATCTGCTTGATCCGGGCCTCGATGTCCGCCTTCTTGCCGGCGCCGTCGATGATCGTGGTGTTGTCCTTGTCGATGCTGACCCGCTTGGCGCGGCCCAGATCATTGAGGGTCAACGTCTCGAACTTGATGCCGAGATCTTCGGCGACCACCGAGCCACCGGTGAGCGTCGCGATGTCCTTGAGCATCTCCTTGCGGCGATCGCCGAAGCCCGGCGCCTTCACCGCCGCCACGTTGAGCACGCCGCGGATCTTGTTCACCACCAGGGTCGCCAGCGCCTCGCCCTCGATGTCCTCGGCGATGATCATCAGCGGCTTGCCCGAGCGCGCGACCTGCTCGAGCAGCGGAATCAGGTCGGCCATCACCGCGACCTTCCGCTCGCTGATCAGGATGTACGGATCCTCCATCTCGACCAGCATCCGCTCGCGGTTGGTGACGAAGTACGGCGAGATGTAGCCGCGGTCGAACTGCATCCCCTCGACCACCTCGAGGGTCGTCTCGAGGCCCTTCGCCTCTTCGACCGTGATCACCCCTTCCTTGCCGACCTTCTCCATCGCCTCGGCGATGATGTTGCCGATCGTCTCGTCGCCGTTGGCAGAGATGATCCCGACCTGGGCGATCTCTTTCTTGTCCTTGGTCGGCTTCGACATCTTCTTCAGCTCTTCCACCACCACCTCGACCGCGCGGTCGATGCCCCGCTTCAGATCCATCGGGTTGTGGCCGGCCGAGACCAGCTTCAGGCCCTCTTCGTAGATCGCCCGCGCGAGCACGGTGGCGGTGGTGGTGCCGTCGCCGGCCACGTCGGAGGTCTTGGAGGCAACCTCCTTCACCATCTGCGCGCCCATGTTCTCGAACTTGTTCTCGAGGTCGATCTCCTTCGCGACCGTCACCCCGTCCTTGGTGATCAGCGGCGAGCCGAACGACTTCTCGATCACCACGTTGCGGCCCTTGGGCCCCAGGGTGACCGCGACTGCGTCGGACAACACCCGGACTCCCCGGAGGATCGCGTCACGCGCCGACTGGTGGAAGTAGATTTCTTTGGCTGCCATTTTCAAGCTCCTGGAATCGCTAGGGTTTCAAAACGGTCGCGGTTAGCACTCGTGACCTGCGAGCGCCAAATTAGGGATTGCGGGTCGAATGTCAAGCCAGCCCGGGACGAAGGCGGCCAAGCCCCATGAAGTTGCTCAGCTCGTCGAGCTCGTGGTGGAGCGTCCCGGCCGGGATCCCGCTTCACTTCAGGGCGCGGGGGCCGTCCTCCACTTCAGCTAGGGGCTCAGATCGTCGCTCTCCGGGTGCGGCTCGCCGGCAGCGACTCCCGGCCGGGCCGCGGTGGAGATCGTCCACACGTCGAGGGTCGGATCGGCGTCGAGGTTGGCCGCGCACAAAATCGTGATCTCGCACTCCGGGCAGCGGCCGTGCACCCCGAGCCCGCTGCGCACCTGGGCCGGCAGCGCGGCGAGCAGCGGCTCAGGCGGGCCGTGCTGGGGGTCGGGCCCGATTCCAGTGTCGTCGGCGGCCGGGGCCCCATGGCGCGGCGGCACCGGGCCGGAAGCGGCGAACAGGTAGAGGTAGCGGTTGGCCGGCGGGGGGAGGAAGCCCAGGCGCGCGGGGTGCTCCTCGTAGCCGTCGTGCTCGGCGAACCAGGCGCGCTCGGCCGCCCAGGCCTGCTTCAGCGCCGCCGGGCACTCGGCCTGCTGCGACAGCCGCTCGGCCTCGGCCTGCATCCCGGCCACCGCCTGTCGGGCCTGCTGCTCGGCGGCCTTCCGCTGGGCGAGCGCGGCCCGGTACTTCGGCAGCGCCGTCACCGCCAGGATCCCGAAGATCATCGCCGCCAGCAGCGGGATCGCCACCGCCAGCACCGCCTGCACCTGCGAGCCCTGCTTGCGCTTCAGCGCGACGATCCCCAGCCCCAGGCCGACGATCAGCAGCGGCGGAAACATCAGCCCCACTCCCGAGCAGATCACCGCCACCAGCGGCAGCGGCGACTGGGCGGGAGCCTTCGTCACGGCCGCTGCGTCGCTTCCAGTCTCTTGCGGGTCAGCTCGAGGTACTCGGGGTTCAGATCCATGCCGACGAAGCGGCAGCCCTTGCCGACCGCCGCCACCCCGGTGGTCCCGCTGCCGCAGAACGGATCGAGCACCACCGCGTCTTCCCCGGCACTGGCCTCGATGATCCGGTTGAGCAGCGCGATCGGCTTCTGGGTCGGGTGGCCGCCGTGCGCCTTCTCCGACTTGCGCGGCGTCAGCATGCTCCACACCCGGCCCTCGCCGTCGTCCCGCAGCTCTTCCTCGCCCGCCTTGGGAATCGCCCAGACGTCGCGCATCTGCTTGCCGCCGTTGGTCTGCTTCATCGCCGCGTAGTTGAAGGTGTGCTGCAGCTTCCCCTTCCCGCCCGGCGAGGCCCAGATCAGGATCTCGGTCGAGTGGGTGAAGTAGCGGCACGACAGGTTCGGGCTGGCGTTGGGCTTGAACCAGGTCACCGTGTTGAGCAGCTTGAAGCCCAGCTGCTGCATCGCGAACCCGGCGTTGAAGATCACGTGCTGGGTGCCAGAGACCCAGATCGTCCCCGACGGCTTGAGCACCCGCTTGCAGGCCGCCAGCCACTCGGTGGTGAAGCGGTGATCCTCTTCGATCCCCTGCGAGGTGTCCCACTTCCCCTTCGCCACCGGGACCCGCTTGCCCCCCTGGCAGGTGAAGCCCCCGTTCGAGAGGAAGTACGGCGGGTCGGCGAAGATCAGATCGAAGGTGCCCGGGTCGAACCCGTTCATCAAGGCGATCGAGTCGCCCTGGTACAGAACGAAGTCGCGTCCCCGCGCATGGACGTTCGAAGACAGCTGCGACGTCCCGCGAAGAAGCGGATTGGCGGACTGCGGCATGTGGAGTGGCTCCGTGCGGCGCGGACCGTGAAATCGGCCACGCACCGCAACGGTAAACGAACGATCGGGCTTCGCCAGTTCCTGGCGAAACCGGAAATTACGTCTTCGGCGCGGCCGGGGTCTTCGCCGCGTACTTCTTGCGGAAGCGCTCGACCTGGCCCGCGGTGTCCATCAGCTTGAACTTGCCGGTGAAGAACGGGTGGCAGCTGGAGCAGATTTCCGTGTGGAAGCTGCCGCGGGTGGAGCGGGTCTCGATGATGGATCCGCACGCACAGGTGATCTTCGCCGGCGGGTACACAGGGTGGATATCGGCTCGCATGGTTGCTTCCTTATGCCGCCTTACTGCGGAGGAGTCCTGCAGGACTGGCGGGGCTGGGGCGTATAACAGCCGGTCCCTTCCAGCCGCAACCTTTGGCTCAAGCCTCGGAGAGGGCGGCCAGCCGGTAGGCGGCGGCCTGGGCGACCGCCTCGTTGGTGGTGGGCATCTCGGGGAAGTGGCCCAACAGGTTGTGGGGGGAGGCTTTGCGCAGCGCAATCGCGTTCTTGTAGGCCCGGCGGGCGGCGTCCAGATCGCCCCGCTTCTCCTGCACCTGGGCCAGCAGGTAGTGGCCGAGCGCCAGGGAGGGCTCGAGGAACAGCGCCCGGGTCAGCTCGACCCGCGCGGCGTCGTACTGGGCCGACTGGATCGCCGCCACCGCCAGGTACACCCGGGCCTCGACGCACAGCGGCTCCTTGGTGAGGACGAGGTTGAACAGGTCGCGCGCCTCGTCCACGTTTCCCATCAGCGCGTGGATGTTGCCCAGGGTCAGCAGCGCGGCCAGGTCTTCGGGCTGATCGTCGGCCAGCCGCCGCGCCCCGAGCAGCGCCTGGCCGAAGTCGCCCTTCTCGATCAGCGCGATCACCTTGTCCAACCGCTCGACCGGGGTAGCCGGCGCGGCGGGCGGCGCCGACAGCAGCGGGTTGGGCAGGCCCGGATTCGTCCGGCGCATCTCGCCCACCGGCAGCCCCGGGCTGGATGGCCGCGGCTCGCCCAGCGGGCTGGGAATGCCGGGGTTGGTGCGGCGCATCTGCGCCATCGGCAGGCCCGGGCTCGACGGCCGTGGCGCGCTGGGCGCCGGGGTGGAAATGGCCCGGTACTGACCCGAGGGTGAGCTGGGCACCGGGGTCGGAATGATCGGGTACGAACCCGAGGGGGAGGAGAGGGTCCCCTGCAGCCCCGAGGGCCGGCTCGGCGACGCCTGCGGAATCGGCCCGGCGTACGGGTTCGAAGGGCGAGGCGCCGAGGGCCGGGGCGGAACCACCGGCGGCCCCGGGATCGCCCGCCGGTAGGCGAAGGTGCCGGCCACCTCGAACATCTCGAAGCGGGTCGCCATCCGGAACAGGCTCTCGGAGTAGCCCAGCAGCAGCACCCCGCCCGGCCGGAGCGCCTCGAAGAACCGATCCATCAGGCTGCGGATCGTCGGCTGATCGAAGTAGATGATCACGTTGCGGCAGAGGATCAGATCCAGCCCGCCGACGGCGCTCATCGGGAAGACCGGCGCCGCCAGGTTGTGGCCCTCGAAGCGGATGAGCGCCTTCAGCGCCGGCACCACCTGGTAGCCGTCTTCGATCGGAGTGAAGAACTTCGCCAGCCGCTCCTCGCTCACCCCCACCAGCCGGCGGGTCGGGTAGCGGCCGACGGTCGCGCTCTCGACCGCGACGGGGTTCAGATCGGTCGCCCAGATGTCGACGTCTGCTGGCTGGGCGCGGCTCTCGAGCGCGACGATCCCCACGCTGTACGGCTCTTCCCCGGTCGCGCACCCCGCCGACCAGATGCGCAGCTTGCGGCCCTCGCGGCGAGCCTGCGACAGGTACTGCGGCACCAGGATCTGCTCGAGCGCCTTGAACTGCCGGGCGTCGCGGAAGAACTCGGTCTTGCCGACGGTGACCAGCGGCAGCAGCGATCGCAGCTCGGCCTCGCCCGCCAGCTGCCCCAGCCGCCGCACGTACTCCGACGCGTCCGACAGCCCCAGCGCCGGCATCCGCGCCAGCAGCGCCAGCCGCAGCCCGTGGTAGCCGTCGGGGGTGATCTTCAGACCCACCCGATCGAGCAGCAGCGCGGCGAGCTGCTGGAGCGCCGGCCGATCGATGTCGTCGGTCATACCCACCGCCCCAGCTGTGCTCCGATTTGATCCAGCGGCAGGGTGATCTCCGCTGCGCCCAACGCGATCGCCTCGCCGGGCATTCCGAACACCACGCTGGTCGCCTCGTCCTGGGCGATGGTGTGGCCTCCGCGGGCGCGAATCTC
>JAGSPQ010000345.1 GCA_018262385.1 Myxococcaceae bacterium
CGCGACTTCACCTGCGGCGGCAGCACGACGAGCGGCTCGACCTTCGCGCCCAGCGCCTCGGCGTCGGCGAGCAGGCCCTTGAGCCGATCGTACGCGCGGGGGTTGGCGATCGAGGTGTAGTCGGGGCTGTTGGCGAGGTCCGGGTAGTTACGGGCGACCACCGCCTTGAACGCCTCGCCGAAGCGCTGCTCGCTGCCTTCCTTCACCAGCACGTAGTCGGGGGCGATGCAGGTCTGGCCGGCGTTGAACAGCTTGCCGGCCACGATCCGCTCGGCCGCCCTCGCCAGCGGGTAGTCGGGGTGAATCAGGGTGGGCGACTTTCCACCCAGCTCGAGGGTGGTGGAGGTCAGGTTCTGCGCCGCGGCGGTGGCGACCATTCGCCCGACGTGGGTCGAGCCGGTGAAGAGCAGGTGATCGAGCGGCAGGGCGGTCAGCTCGCGCGCGACCTCGGGGCCCCCTTCGACCACCACCACCTCCTCGGCGGTGAAGGTGTCGCGCACCGCGCGGGCGATCGCCTCGGAGGTGCGCGGGGTCAGCTCGGACGGCTTGAGGATCACCCGGCACCCGGCGGCGAGCGCGCCGGCGAGCGGGCCGAGCGCGAGATCCACCGGGTAGTTCCACGGCGCGATGATCCCCACCACTCCGCGCGGCAGCGACTCGATGTACGAGCTGGCGGGGAGAAACCACCACTTCGGCCGCACCGGCTGCCGCTGCATCCACTCCCCGACCTTGTGGCGGGCGTCCTGGGCGGCGCCCAGCGGCATCAGCACGTCCGACAGCAGCGTCTCGTGCCGCGAGCGGCCGAGGAAGTCGGCGTTGATCGCCTCGACGAACGCGTCCTTGTTGGCGCGGATCATCGCCTCCAGCCGCTCGAGCCAGTCTTCCCGCTGCGCCCGGGTGGGGAACGGGTTGACCCGGTAGGCCGAGCGCAGCCGCTGGTAGGCCTGGTGGGTGGGGCTGGGCACGGCGGGGATGACGGCGGCGGCGGAAACCATGGCGGACTCCTTCCAACTGGTCGGACCACCCACCTTTCCCTCAAATTCCCGCCCGCGTCAAACCGCCAGCTGCGCGAGTTGGAACCGAAGCCCGAACCGTGCTAACTGGTCGGACCAGTCATGACCAAACGCCCCGAGCGCATCGCCGACAAGATCGCCGAGAAGCTGCGGTCGGCGATCGTCGGGGGCCGGCTGCGGCCGGGGGACGCGCTGCCTTCCGAGCGCGAGCTGGCCGAGCAGTACGACGTCAACCGCTCGAGCATTCGCGAGGCGATGGGCCGGCTGGAGACCTGGGGGCTGGTGAAGATCCGCCACGGGGGCGCCACCCGGGTGAGCGACTTCCTGATGGGAGCCGGGCTGGAGCTGTTGCCCCACCTGGTCGAGCTGGGGGGCAAGGTCGACCCGGCGATCCTCGAAGATCTGCACAGCCTGCGGGGGATGCTGCTCGGCTGGTGCGCCGAGATGGCGGCCCGGAAGGCGGACGCGGGCGACGTCGAGAAGCTCGAGGGGCTGGTGCGCCAGCTGTCGGATCCGAAGGCGAAGAGCAGCGCCCTCCAGGTGCTCGACTACGACTTCTACCAGGAGCTGGTGCGCATCTCGGGCAACCGGGTGCTGGGGCTGTTCACCAACGTGGTGCGCGAGGTGTACCTCAAGGGGCCCGACGGCTTCGCCTCGCTCTACGGGCGCGACGTCTTCGACCCTTCGCACCACCGGGTGGCAGTGGCGGCGATTCGAGCCCGCGACGGCGCGAAAGCAGGAGCAGCGATGCGGGCCCATGCAGCGACGGCGCTGCGAACACGGGAGGAGACGACATGAAGATCGGATTCGTGGAGACGATGCGGGGGACGCTGAAGGCCAACGACGGCAGCGAGTCGAACGTCGAGTTCGAGGTGCACGCGCACGCCGAGCACCTGCGCCAGTTCCTCAAGGACGGGCAGACGCAGCTCAACGGGATCCTGCGGGCCGCTCCGTACGCGATGGAGGTGCCGGCCACCGGCGCGCTTACGATCGACCTGCCCCGCTCGCTCACCTACCTGGTCACCTTCCAGTCGGGCGGCGTGGGCTACCGGCTGGAGGGCAAGAAGACCCCCCGGCTGCTCTCGCCGCTGCGTTCGATGACCTGGATGGAGGTGGTGCTGAAGACCGACGCCGGTGAGGAATTGGCGCGCGGGCAGATGACCTTCGCGCTGCGCGAGCTGGGCGGGTTCCTCGCCTCCTGGCTTCCGTTCCACGCCGCCCCCCGGGTCTCCCTCGACGTGCGGCGCCGGCTGCTCGAGCGGCAGGCGATGAGCCGGTGAGCCTCTTCTCTGCGGCCGAACGGACGATTCTGCGCGCGCTGGCCGACGCCGCGCTGCCGCCGGGGCAGCTGCTGCCGGGCGCCTCGGCGGCCGCGCTCGAGCGCTGCGAGGCGCTGCTGGAGAGCCTGCCGTTCAAGATGGGCAACGCCTACCGGGCGATGCTGTGGACGCTCGAGACCGGCGCGGTGCTGCGCTTCGGCGGGCGGTTCTCCACTCTCCCGCTCGGGCGGCGGCTGCGGGTGCTCGAGGGGGTGCACGCGGCGGAGGCCACCCGGGTGATGCTGCGCGCCCTGCTCTCTCCGCTGAAGCTCGCCTACCTCGATGATCCGTCGGTCCACGCGGCGCTCGGCTGCCGCTACGTGATCGACCCGCCGAAGGCGAAGGAGCAGCCGCGCTGGCAACAGCAGGTGACCGCGGCGGACACCCTGTCGCCCGGCGAGACGCTGGAGTGCGACGTGGTGGTGGTCGGCACCGGCGCCGGCGGAGCGCCGATCGCCGCCCGGCTCGCCGAGGCGGGCCACGCGGTGCTGCTGCTGGAGGAAGGCGAGCACTTCACCCGCGCGGACTTCACCGGCCGCCCGGTGGACATGATCAAGAAGATGTACCGCAAGGGCGGGCTGACCGCGTCGGTGGGCAACCACGTGATCCCGATTCCGATCGGCAAGGGCGTCGGCGGCACCACCTTGATCAACTCGGGCACCTGCTTTCGCGTCCCCGAGAAGACGCTCGCCGGCTGGCACCGGGACTTCGACCTCACCGAGCTGACCCACGACTCGCTCGACCCCTTCTACCTTCAGGTGGAGAAGGAGCTCGGGGTGGGCGTGAACACCCCCGCCGCGCTCGGCGCCCCGGCGAGCCTGATCGCCCAGGGCTGCGACGCGCTCGGCTACTCGCACCACCCGCTCAAGCGAAACGCGCCCGAGTGCGATGGGCAGGGGCTGTGCTGCTTCGGCTGCCCGACCGACGCCAAGCGCAGCACCAACGTCTCCTACGTCCCCCGGGCGCTCTCGGCCGGGGCCCAGCTGCTCACCGGCTTCAAGGTCACCAGGGTGCTGACCGAGGGCGAGCGCGCGGTCGGGGTCGAAGGAATGGCGGGAGGAAAGACGCTCACCGTCCGCGCCAAGGTGGTGGTGCTGGCGTGCGGGACCCTCCACACCCCGCTGCTGCTGCTCAACAACCGCCTCGCCAACGCCTCGGGGATGGTGGGCCGCAACCTGTCGATTCATCCCGCCTCGGCGGCGGCGGCGATCTTCGATTCCGAGGTGAACCCCTCGCGCACCGTGCCCCAGGGCTACGCGATCGATCACTTCACCGCCGAGGGGCTGATGTTCGAGGGCGGCACGGTGCCGCTCGAGCTCACCGGGCTGACCCTGACCGGCTTCGGGCCGTCGTACGTCGCGGCGATGGAGCAGTTCAACCGCTCGTTCGGCTTCGGCTTCATGGTGAAGGACACCTCGCGCGGCCGGGTGCGGGCCGGCCCGGACGGCGAGCCGCTGATCACCTACTGGCTCAACGAGCACGATCAGCGGCTGATGCAGCGCGCCTTCTCGATCCTCTCCCGCGTCTTCTTCGCCGCCGGAGCCCGCCAGGTGCATCCGGGCGTCGCCGGCTGGGAGACGCTGCGGTCGCTGGCCGACGTCGAGCGGTTCGAGGCGGCGAAGATCGACGTGCGCCAGTATGACCTCACCGCCTACCACCCGCTCGGCACCTCGCGAATGGGCAAGGACCCGCACCGCTCGGTGGTCGACCCGAACCACGAGACCCACGACGTGCACAACCTGTTCATCTGCGACGGGTCGGCGATGCCCGGCTCGCTGGGGGTCAATCCCCAGCTGACGATCATGGCGATGAGCCTGCGGGCCGCCGAGGTCGTCGATCGCCGGCTGGCTCACCTCTCGTAACCGGGAGAAGTAAGAAACCTTCTACCCACCCGGCGCCGCGCGCGCGGTCGGAGGTCGTGCTGCCCCGCACCCGCCGGTGACAGGGGCCGGATCGAAGTTGTTGACGGATCCGCCCGGGTCGGAAAAGTTCCGCCCGCTTTTTCCAACCTCCTCAAGGAGTCGTCATGAAGCTTCGCTTCTCGCTCGTCCTCGCCTCGATCGCGCTGTTCTCCACCGGCTGTGCCAGCAAGTACTTCATCCAGAAGGACGCCTACACCGCGGTGAAGAAGGTCGCGCTGGTTCAGCACGCGATCAACCCCCACTTCCTGCTCGGCACCGCGAACGCGGACGAGGCGAAGACCAAGACCGTCGAGAAGAACTTCGAAGTGATCACCAAGGAGATGGCCGGCTCGTACGCCGTCACCCCGCTGGCCGAGATGGTGGCGAACCCCGCCTACACCGGCGCGGGCGGCAAGGCGGCGTGGGACGGGTTCTACACGGCGAAGGGCGCCGCGTTCTTCTCGGCCGACGAGGACACGCTGCGCGCGGCGACGATTCCGGCCGACACGGCGAAGAAGCTCTGTGAAGGGCTCGGCGTCGACGCGGTGGCGGTGATCTACGAGGACTGGGCGATCGAGTCCTACGCGCTCGGCTTCCGCGCCAAGTCGCGCAACGGCTACATCATGAACATGTTCGACAAGAACGGCGTCAAGGTCTGGGGCGACGTCGTCTGGGGCACCTCGGAAGAGGGGATGGGCCTGGTCGGCGGAGTGATCTCCACCGACGTCGACACCTACGTGCTCAACAACGGCCAGTCGTTCGCGGCCGCGCTGAAGGAAGCCAACGAGCACATCGCCGGCAAGTAGGTCTCGCTTCAACCTGGTGAGGGCGCCGGCTGGCAACTGGGCCGGCGTCCCCAGGTGTTTCAAGGTCGTGACGGATGGCCGGCGGCGCCGCCATCGAGCGCTCCCCGGTGGAAGTGGCCGGCGTCGAGCGCCACCCCTGCCTCGTCGGCCGCGCCCCGCTG
>JAGSPQ010000346.1 GCA_018262385.1 Myxococcaceae bacterium
TCCGCTACGCGATTCCCACCTTCACCAACACCCACTTCGTCGAGGCGGGGGCGGCGATCCGCTACCGCTGGCTGAGCGCCAACGAGAACGTGCTCACCGCCACGGTGGCCGCGGCGGCGCGCTTCGTCCCCGGGGGGCCGACCGTCAACCGGCACCTCGCCGCCGAGCTGGTGAACGTCTCCCCTCCGTTCGAGGGAGGCCGGCTGGTCGCGCGCCTGGTCTATGACCTGAAGAAGGACGACCTCGACAACCGGGTGGTGCTGCTGGGCGGAGGCAACGGGCTGCGGGGCGCTCCGGCCGAGCTGCTGTCGGGCAAGAACCTGTTCCTCGCCAACGTCGAGTACCGCTCGCGCGCCTTCGAGCTGAGCACCATCTACGTCGGCTTCGTCCTCTTCTATGACGCCGGCTCGGCGTTCGACGCCACCGTCCACGTCACCCACACCGTGGGAGCCGGCCTGCGGATTCTGCTGCCCCAGTTCAACCAGGAGACGATTCGCATCGACCTCGGGTTCGTGCTCGGGGGCGAGCACCTCTCCGGGGCCGATCGCTTCAGTGCGACCTTTGGGCAGGTCACCGACCTTCGCCCGGCGTTTCTCGACGACCCGCTCTGAGGTCAGCTGTGCCATCCTCGGCCCACGATGGAGCTGCCGTTCGACGAACCCGAGACCCTCGTCTCGTGCGTGCTGGTGGTGGACGACGAGCCCACCGTTCGGGACGTCTTCACCCGGCTGCTGTCGCGCGAGCCGGAGCTGTCGGTTCAGACCGCGGACAGCGCCGAGTCGGCGATGTTCCTGCTGCGCAGCCAGCGGTTCGATCTGTTGATCACCGACAAGAACCTGCCGGCGATGAACGGAATCGAGCTGATCGTCGAGGCCCGCAAGCTGCGGCCGCACATCGAGGCGATCATGATCACCGGGTACGCGAGCGCCGAGTCGGTGATCGCCGCCTTCGCCGCCGGCGCTTCCGACTACGTGGTCAAGCCGTTCGATCAGATCCGCGTGGTGCGGGCGAAGATCCTCGCCGCCCTCGACCGGCGCAAGGAACGGGCGAAGATCGGCGCCGAGTCGCACCAGATCGCGCTCGAGGCCTCTGGGCTGCTGGCGGAAGGAAAGACGGTCGCCGCTCCGAGCTGGGTGCTGCTCGATCAGCACCTCAACGCCTACGAGCTGGCGATTCGCGCCGGGGCGTCGGGCGTGGTGCGGGTGGTCGGCTCCGAGCTCGCCTTGTCCCAGCTGCAGACCGAGGGGATCGAGGCCCGCCTCGCCGAGCCCAACGACTTGCAGCTCGGGCTGGTGGACGTGGTGGTGATCGACACCCAGCTGAAGCAGTGGCGCGAGCTGGTCGAGCGGCTGGGGCCGTTGAAGCCCGACGTGCTGCTCACCGCCGGCTCCAACCCCGACCTGGGCGAGCTGCTCGAGGCGATCGCGCTCAAGGTCGACCTGGTGGGGCTCAACTTCCCCGGGCACCTGTCGGCCAAAGTGCGGGCGCTGCTGATGCGGCAGTCGGTGCTGCAGGCGAAGAAGTCGCTCGCCGCCGCGCTGGCCGCCTTCCGCGACGACCTGGGGAAGTAGTGAACGGGTTGGGTCTGGGAGTCCGCAACCCCCTCCGTTCATCCTGAGCTCGTCGAAGGACGGGTTGGCCGCGCTAGGGCAGGTCGACGGCGAGCAGCTCTTTGAAGATCACCTGCGCAGCGTCGGCGAACAGCCGGTCGCCCGCGACCAGGCCACCGCAGTGGGCGCTCTCCCGCGCGAAGGTCAGCCCCGCGCACTTGCCCAGCA
The DNA here is from genome assembly GCA_018262385.1 of Myxococcaceae bacterium. GTDB lineage: Bacteria > Myxococcota > Myxococcia > Myxococcales > Myxococcaceae > JAGSPQ01. The sequence continues at coordinate 1,779 of JAGSPQ010000346.1, forward strand.
CCGAGTCCCACAGCTCCTTCGAGCCCGAGGGCAGCACCTGCTCGCGAATCAGCTCGATCGGCCAGGGCACCACGCTCAAGGGATCCGCGTCGCAGAGGGTGGTGAAGCAGTCGAGATCGAAGTCGAGCAGCGTCGCGCCCGCCTGCGAGATCAGGTTCGCCGCGTCGACCGCCCGCGGGCTGTTGATCAGCCGGTCGAGCGAGGGGGCGATCAGCAGCAGGTGGGTCGTGCCCCGCGAGTCGACCCAGCGATCTCCGCCCACGCAGCCCTCGGGGCGGGACCGCGCGATCACCACCGCGTCGCTGATCAGCCCCGCCTCCATCGCCGCGAGGATGTGATCGACGTTGCGCACGTCGAGCTGCCGCCGCGCGTAGCTGTCGAGCGCGAGCACGTCGGCGCCGGGCGGAGGCAGCACCTTCGGAGCGGCGAGATCGAGGTGGCGATCGAAGGTCACCAGCACCGCCGGCCGCGGCGTCTGACGCATCGCCCACGCCCACGCCGGCAGCGCGAGCCGGTGCGGCTCGAACACGAACGCGTCCTTCGGGCCCACCTTCGGGCTCATCGTCAGGTGGGTGATCCCGGCCAGCCGGAGCATCACGTCGTTGGCTTCGCTCATGGCGCGCTCAGCCGCCAGGCCGCCTCGAACACCCCTTCGGTGGCCTGGGCCAGCCGCGGGTAGTCGAGGGTGTCGGCGGTGTCTAAGGCGGTGTGGTACCGCGCGTTCCGGTTGAAGGCGGTGTCGGTCACCATCACCGCCGGGTAGCCGAACTTCCAGTAGTTGAGGTGATCGGAAAAATCGATGCCCGGGATCGCCACCGGCGCGTTGATGCTGAAGATCGGCAGCGGCGCCGCGGCCTGCATCGCCGCCTTCACCTGCCGGGTGAGGCCGATCTGGCCGAGGTTGCCCACCACCGCCAGGTAGTCGCCCCGGGTGGAGTAGAGCAGCGACAGGCCGGGCACCGGGAAGTGCTGGGTGCCCGCTTCGTCCCGGAAGTAGCCGATCGTCTCCAGCGAGAGCGCGCCCCGCACCTTCACCTTCGCGTCGGCCAGCGACCTGGCGTGGACGTAGCTGCCCATCGAGACGGTGCGGAAGAAGGGCGGCTCCTCGAGCGACCAGGCGACCAGCTCGACCTGCCCCCGCGGAGGGTGGGCCTTCAGCAGCCGCGCCAGCTCGAGCAGCGCCGCCACTCCGCTGCCGTTGTCGTCCGCCGCCGGGAACGGCTCACACCCGTCGTAGTGCGCGCCGATCACCACCCGCTCGGCCGAGGCGGGGCCGTAGAGCGCCGAGACGTTGCGGAAGGTCACCCCCTCGACCTGCCACTGCTGCACGGTGACGGTGGGCGAGGTCGCCGCCAGCTCGCCTTCAATCCACTCGGCCGCCCGATCGAGGTTCTGCGGGTGGGTCGAGTCGCGCGGCGCGAAGTCCTGCGACAGCTTGACCACGATCGCCTTCAGCCGCCCGGGGTCCGCCTTCACCTCCGGGCCGGTGCGCGCGCTGCCGAACGTCGGCTGGGTGAGCAGGAAGACCACCCCGCCGCCGAGGGCGAGCAGCACTCCGAGCGCGAGCAGGCCCCGCTTGATCGCGGCCCGCTTCACACCGTCTGCAGCAGCCGCAGCAGGTCCGCTCCGTAGAGGCGCACCCGCTTCTCGCCGACGTACGGAATCTGCTGCAGCTCTTCGAGGGTCTTCGGGTTCACCCGCGCCAGCGCTTCGATCAGCGGGTTGGACAGCACCACGCTCGCGGTCACTTTCCGATCGATCGCGCGCGACTTGCGGAAGTCGGTCAGCGCGTCTTCCCGCCGCTTGCGCTTCGGATCCCGGGCCTCCTCGGGCGCCGCCTCGGGCAGCTTGCCGTCGCGCTGGAGGGCGATCTTCTCCTTGATCATCGCCAGCACTTCTTCCCCATGCTCGCGAACGAACGCGCTGCGCACCCCTTCGCGCCGCTGCAGATCCCTCGCCTCGGTGGGGGGATTGGCGGAGATCGCGCCGACCGCGGCGTTGGAGAGCATCCGCCCGAACGGGAGGTCTTCCTTCTGCGCCCACTCCAGCCGCTTGCGGTGCAGCTCCCAGGCGATCACCTCGGCGAGCCGGATCTGGTTTCCCGACAGGCCCCCCTTGGGGATCTTCGGCTTGAACTCGGTCGCCAGGTCCGGCCGGCGCGCCGCCTCGTCCGCCATCCGGGCGCAGTCCAGCTCGACCTCTTCGAGGATCGCCGCCTTCTCGCACGCCTCGCGCACCATCCGGCCGATGTCGGTCAGGTAACGGACGTCGTCGGCGATGTAGTCGCGCATCCCCGGGGGCAGCGGGCGCAGCGAGAAGTCCGACTGCTGGTGCTCCTTCAGCAGCTTCACCTGCAGCTTCTCCTGAACCAGGTCGGCCAGCCCGACCTTCGCCCAGCCGAGCAGGGTGGTCGCCCGGTGGGTGTCGAACAGCCCCTTGACCCGGATCCCGGCCTCGGCGAGGTACTGCAGGTCTCCGCCGGCGGCGTGGAAGAACTTGGTCACCCCCGGATCGGCGAACACTGCCGCCTGGGAGGCGATCTCCACCCCCGGCTGGAGGGTGTCGAGCAGGAAGATGTCGTCGTCGGTGCCGATCTGCACGAAGCACAGCCGGGCGTGGAACGCGTGCATCGCGTCCGCCTCGACGTCGACCGAGAACTCCTTCACCTTCCCCAGCGCCTGGGTCACGCGCGGAAGCTGGTCGGGTTGGGTGATGTCGGTGGCGCCCTGAGGGATCGTCATGCTCCAACCCCTATAGCAGCCTGCTGGCCTTTGGACCCCGTTTCGGGCTATCGCGCCGCGCGTCATGTCTGAGTTGGAAAAGCTCGAAAAAGGCCTCCTCGCCCACGTCGGCAAGGCGGTGCACGACTGGTCCCTGATCGCCGAGGGCGACAAGGTGATGGTCGCGGTCTCGGGCGGAAAAGACTCGTACACCCTGCTCCACCTGCTCAAGCTGCTGCAGCAGCGCGCGCCGGTGAACTTCGAGCTGTTGGCGGTGAACCTCGACCAGGGCCACCCCGGCTACCCCGGGCACCTGCTCGAGCGCTGGCTCCAGGAGAACGACCACCCGTACCGGATGCTGGCCCAGGACACCTACTCGATCGTCCTCGACAAGCTGCAGCCCCATCAGACCCAATGCTCGCTGTGCAGCCGGCTGCGGCGGGGGATCCTCTACAACGCGGCGGTCGACCTCGGCTGTAACAAGATCGCGCTCGGCCACCACCGCGACGACCTGGTCCACACCCTGCTGCTGAACCTGTTCTTCGCCGGGACGATGGGGGCGATGCCGCCGAAGCTCCACAGCGACGACGGCCGCAACACCGTGATCCGCCCGATGGCCTACGCCCCGGAGGCCGAGATCGCCCGGTTCGCCGAGCTGATGAAGTTCCCGATCATTCCCTGCGATCTGTGCGGCTCGCAGG
>JAGSPQ010000347.1 GCA_018262385.1 Myxococcaceae bacterium
CGCTTCGCCGCTCGGTGCGAGAGAAAGCGCGCGAGTTCGCGGCGACCGAGGCCGCCACCCGCCGCCTGCTCGGTGACGAGCTGGCGAAGCACGGAGTGCAGCTGGGGCCTCAGCGCTGCCTCGAGGGGCGCGGTTGAAGCGCTCGGCGATCGACCCCGAAGCGGTGCGCACCGAGCTCGTCGCCCGGCTGAAGGCCGCGGCGAACCCGACGAAGGCGAAGGCGATGCAGGCCTACATGAAGACGACGATGCCCTTCTGGGGCGTCTCCAATCCCGCGGTCCGGATCATCTGCCGCGAGGTGTTCGCCCGGCACCCGGTGACCGCGAAAGAAGACTGGCTCGCCGTGGCGCGGCACCTGTGGCGCACCGCCAAGCGCCGCGAGGAGTGGTTCGCCGCCATCGAGTGGACCGGCCTTCGCGCCGCTCGCGCCTGGCAGCAGCCCGACGTGCTCCCCTTGTACGAAGAGATGATCGTCTCCTCCGCCTGGTGGGACACGGTGGACGTGCTGGCGGTGCACCGGGTGGGAGCGGTGCTGAAGAATGATCCCGCGAAGCTCAAGCCGATCCTCCTGCGCTGGGCGAAGGACGACGATCTCTGGAAGCGCCGCACCGCCATCCTCTCGCAGCTCCACTTCAAGCAGGCCACCGACCTCGACTTCCTCTTCGCGACGATGAAGCCGTCCCTCGAGCGAAAGGAGTTCTGGCTGCGCAAGGCGATCGGCTGGGCCCTGCGCCACCAGGCGCGCTGTCACGAGGCCGAGATCCTCGCCTTCGTCCGCGCCCACGAAGGCCAGCTCAGCGGCCTGACGAAGCGCGAGGCGCTCAAGCACCTCCGGTGACCACTACTCGCGCTGGGCGACGAAGCTCGCCGGCAGGTACGGCCCGCAGGCGAAGCCCATTCCCGGACGCAGCTGCGAGCAGTCGCGGCCGGTCGAGCCGATCTCCCGCGACATCTCTTCCAGCGACATCGGCAGCTCGTACGAGTCGCTCGCCACGGTCTGACCCGGCTCCACCTTCGGCGAGAGGCCGATCATCAACACCGCCGCCGCCGCGAACCCCATCGCCCAGCGCCCCAACGCCCGGTGGCGAATCGGCGCCGCGCGCCGGGCGGCGAACCCTTCCCACAGCTGCTGCACCTTCTCGCGCGCGAGCCGCTGCTCGAACAACACCCGCTCGGTCTTCAGCCAGTTCAGCTCGTGGTTGCACGCCGCGCAGCGCGAGGTGTGCAGCTCCAGCTCGGTGGTGCGGGCGAGGTCCAGCTCTCCCATCACCAGCCCTTCCAACTGCTCCGTCTTTCCACAGCGGCTCATGACCGGCCTCCGACATGAGGGAGCATCAGCTGCCGCAACTTCAGCCGTGCCCGATGAATCTCGTTCTTCACCGTCGGCAGCGACCAGCCCATCGCCTCGGCGATCTCTTCGTACGCCAGGCCGTGATCGACCCGCATCAGCAGGGCCGCGCGGCGCTCGGGCTTGAGCGCGGCCCGCGCGCCGGCGAACTGCAGCTCGAGCTCGCGATCGAGCATCAGCGACTCCGGATCCGGCGCCGGCAGCACCGCCTCGATCGTGGCGTCGTCCTCGACGTACTCCATCGTCGGCCCGCGGCGGTGGTGCTCGAAGGCGACGTTGCGCGCGATCCCGAGCAGAAACCCCTGCAGCCGGACCCGATCCTTCAGCCGGCCCAGCAGCGCGTGGGCCCGCACGAACGTCTCCTGGGTCGCCTCGTCGGCGGCCGAGCCGTCCTTGAGCAGATCGCCGAGGAAGCGGCGCACCCCCGAGACGTTGCGCTCGAACAGCACCCGGAAGGCGTCGGCTTCTCCCCCCTGGGCGCGCCGGACCAGCGCCTCTTCGGAGGTCTCCTCGACGGGGACGGACTTGCGCAGCAGCCGGAGCACGGGTTCTCAATGTGCGCCTCGAGGGCAGTTGGTTTCAACCGCCCCCGAAACGTGAATCGTCCTGCAACGTTACAGGTCGACCTGCATTCCCAGCTCGACCACCCGGCCCGGGGGGAGGCCGAAATAGGAGGTGGCGGGCAGCGCGTTGCGCGAGACGAAGGCGAACAGCCCCTTGCGCCAACCGGTCATGTGCGACTTGCCGGTGGTGAGCAGCGTCTCGCGGCCGAGGAAGTAGCTGGTGGTCGACGGCTCGCAGACCAGCCCCAGATCGCGCGCCATGATCAAAAGCTGCGGCACGTTCGGCGTCTCCATGAAGCCGGAGCGGGCGATCAGCCGGAAGAAGCCCTGGCCGCAGTCGATCACCTCGACCCGCTCCTCCTTCGGAACCGTCGGCTGGTCCGCCGCGAGGATCGACAGCAGCACCACCTGCCGGTGGAGCACCTGGTTGTGCTTGAGGTGATGGAGCAGTACCGGCGGCGTGCCTTCCGACGAGCCGGACATGAACACCGCGGTGCCCCGCACCCGGTACGGCGGATTGGCGGCGAAGTCCTCGAGCAGGTTGTCGAGCGGGACGATGGTCTGGGCAAACCGTTCCCCGAGGATCTGCCGCCCGCGCTTCCAGGTCGTCATCAGGGTGAACATCGAGATCCCGACCACCATCGGGAACCAGCCGCCGTCGAAGAACTTGATCAGGTTCGAGCCGAAGAAGGTGAGGTCGAAGAAGAGGAACAGCACCACCAGCGGCACCGCCCTCCACTTGCTCCAGCCCCAGCGACGGGTGACGACGAAGAAGTAGACGGTCGAGGTGATCGTCATCGTCCCGGTGACCGCGATGCCGTAGGCGGCCGCCAGCGCGTCGGACTCCTTGAACGCGAACACCAGCAGCACGCAGGCGACCGCCAGTGCCTGGTTCACCTCGGGAATGTAGATCTGCCCTTCGTTCTTCGAAGAGGTGTGAACGATGGTGACCCGCGGGAAGTAGCCCAGTTGCACCGCCTGGCGGGTGAGCGAGAACGCTCCCGAGATCAGCGCCTGGCTGGCGACCACTGCCGCGGCGGCGGCGAGGATCACCATCGGGTAGAGCAGCGGCTCGGGCACCAGCGCGTAGAACGGCTTCTCGACGTACCCGTTCTGCAGCAGGTAGGCGCCCTGGCCGAAGTAGTTGAGCAGCAGCGCGGGGAAGACCACCGCGTACCAGGCGATCCGGATCGGCCGGGCGCCGAAGTGGCCCATGTCCGCGTAGAGCGCCTCGCAGCCGGTGATCGCCAGCACCACCCCGCCGAGCACGGCGAACCCGTGCGCCTTGTGGATGAGGAAGAAGTTGACCGCGTGCATCGGGTTGACCGCCTCGAGCACCGCCGGGTTGAGGATGATCCCCCGGACCCCCAGCGCGGCGATCGCGGCGAACCACAGCAGCATCACCGGCCCGAAGATCTTGCCGATCCCCTCGGTGCCCCGCTTCTGCGCGTAGAACAGGCCGATCAGGATCGCGATCGTGATCGGGATGATCAGCGGCTTGGCGGCGGTGGTCGCCACCTCGAGGCCTTCGATCGCCGACAGCACCGAGATCGCCGGGGTGATCAGCCCTTCGCCGTAGAGCAGCGAGGCGCCGAACAGCGCCGCCAGCACGACCAGGTTCCGCACCGCCTTGCTGTCGCTGCCGGACTTCGGAATCAGCGCCAGCAGCGCGAAGATCCCGCCTTCGCCCTTGTTGTCGGCCTTCATGATGAAGGTCAGGTACTTGACCGTGACCACCACCGTCAGGCTCCAGACGATCAGCGAGAGCACGCCGAGGATGTTGTCGTGGGAGGTCGCCACCGCGTGGGCGGTGACGAACCCGTCCTTCATCTTGAAGCACTCTTTGACCGCGTAGAGCGGGCTGGTGCCGATGTCCCCGAAGACGATCCCCAGCGCGCCCATCAGCAGCACGCTCAGCTTGCCCTTGGTCTGGTGGCCGCCAGGCGCGGTGGCCGCGGCTGGGCTGGGTTCGGCGGGGACTGGGGCCAGGGTGCTCATGCGACGAACGACCGCTATAGCCCACCTTTTCGCCACCAGTTGCAAATGAGCCACTTCGGCGCACGCGTGCTAAATCCCCTCGATGCGGCGCACGTTTGCAGCCGCGGGGGATTAGATGGCTGAGGTGCCGCCGGATCCGCTCATCGGCAAGGTTCTCAACGGGCGATTCACAGTTCTCGAACCCCTCGGCGTGGGCGGGATGGGGAAGGTGTACAAGGCGCTGCAGTCGCCGCTCGACCGGATGGTCGCGCTGAAGGTGCTCAACCCCAAGTACTCCGGCACCAAGGATCCCGGCTTCGAGCGGCGGTTCTTCCTCGAAGCGGCGATGACCGCCAAGCTGCACCACCCGAACACCATCACCGTCCACGACTACGGCCGCACCGACGACGGGATCTATTTCATCGCGATGGAGTACGTCGAAGGCGAGACGCTCCAGGCGCGGTTGGCGCGGGACGTCACCCTGCCCTGGCCCAAGGCGCTCCACATCGGAGGGCAGATCGCCCGCTCGCTGCGCGAGGCGCACAAGGCGGGGATGATCCACCGCGACCTCAAGCCGGCCAACGTGATGCTGCTGCAGGACGAGACCGACTCGGAGATGGTGAAGGTGCTCGACTTCGGGCTGGTGAAGTCGCTGCTGCCCGACGGCCCGCTGTCGCCGACCGACACCGAGCTGACCCAGGCCGGGGTGCTGCTGGGCTCTCCGCTCTACATGGCCCCCGAGCAGGCGCGCAACGAAGCCGACGCGCGCAGCGACATCTACGCGCTGGGGGTGCTGCTGTACCAGACGATCGGCGGCAAGCCGCCCTTCACCGGCAAAGAGTCGATCGACATCATCGTCAAGCACATCCGCGAGAAGCCGGCCCAGCTGAAGTCGGTGGTGATCGAGCTGCCGGTGGAAGTGAACGCGCTGGTGATGAAGTGCCTCGAGAAGGAGCCCGCCAACCGGTTTCAGTCGATGGACGAGCTGCTGGAGGGGATGCGGGTGGCGGGCGCCAACGCCGGGCTGTCGGGCGCGTTCTCCGATCCGCGCTCGATGGTCTACCGGACCCCGTCCTCGCAGGCGATCAAGGTGGTCTCCCAGTCGATGTTGATGACCCCTCCCGATCTGACCCGCGCCGAGCGGCCGAGCGGCGCGATCGAGGTGCCGTGGGAAGACACCGGCGCGGTGGCGCAGAAGAAGAACGGCCGGAAGATCGCGTTCGCCGCGGCCGGAGCGGCGATCGCGGTGGTGCTCCTGCTCGGGGGCGCGCTCGCGCTGCGCAAGGAGCCGCCGGTGCCGCCT
>JAGSPQ010000348.1 GCA_018262385.1 Myxococcaceae bacterium
ATCCGGGTGCGGCTGCGGGATAACTGCGGCTGGGAGTACTACTACGGGCACCTCGACCAGGCGGTCGTCTCGCCCGGGCAGAAGGTCCAGGCCGGCCAGTTGATTGGCTACATGGGGCGCACCGGCACCGGCTCGACCCACCTGCACTTCAACATCTCGCCCGACGGGAACTACTCGAGCGACATCAACCCGTTCACCCTGCTGAAGAACACCTCGCCGACTGCGTGCTCGGCGCCGCCCCCGCCGCCTCCTCCTCCGCCTCCGCCCGCTCCCGCTGGCTGCGGGTTGCTGGTGGCCGGGCAGGGGCTGGCGATCGGCCAGTCGCTCAGCTCGTGCGACGGGCGCTTCCAGCTCGCGATGCAGGGCGATGGGAACCTGGTGCTCTACCAGGGCGGCACGGTGCTCTGGCACACCGCGACCAATGGGAAGGGCGGCCACTCGCTCCAGATGCAGGGCGATGGGAACCTCGTGCTCTACACCGCCAGTGGGTACCCGCTGTGGCACACCTGGACCAACGGGCGCATCGGCGCGCGGCTGGCGATGCAGAACGACGGGAACCTGGTGCTGTACCAGGGCAGCACCGCGCTCTGGCACACGCACACCTGCTGTCGCTGAGGCTCGCTCAGCGCGCTCCGCCGGCCAGCCCGGCGAAGTGCTTGCGGAAGTCGTCGGGCGGCATCCCCGCCGCCTTGGCCAGCTTCGCCACCCACTCGGGATCCGCGAAGTCGGTCGGCTCGAGCCGGACCATGTAGCGCCGGGCCACCTGGTAGTCCTCGGAGCTGATGTCGACCGCGCGCCGCTTGCCGCGCCCGGTCTGGACGTCCACGCAGTCGGTCATCTGCACCGGCCGGGGTGCGCCGTTGCGGGTGAGGATCACCACTCCGCCGCCGTGGCCGACCAGGTGCCGCACCGCCGCGAAGCCGAGGTCGCGCCCGTACTCGGCCTCCATCGGCAGCGGCGCGCAGCAGCGCAGCTCGTAGCCGATCGTCTTGTGGACCACGCTCACCTTCAGGCCGCGCTTCTCCAGCCGGAGGGTGACCTCGTTGATCACCTTGCGGCCCAGATCGATCTCGGTGACCCGGATGTTGCCCTGTGCGTCGCGGTCGACGTCCTGGAGCCCCTCGACTTCCGACGGGTCGAAGCGCTCCACCAGCGCCTCCGACAGCAGCACCACTCCGTGGGCCTTGCCCAGCGCGCGGCGCTTGATGATCGCGCCCTCGACGATGTCGGCGATGTCGGCCAGCTTCACCCGGCCGGGGCCGAACTCCTCGGGGATCACGGTGCAGGTGGCGCTGGCCGCCTTGCCGATGCCGAGGGTGAGGTGCCCGGTCGGCCGGCCCATCGTGACGCCGATGTACCAGCGCCCGGTGGTGCGGGCGTCTTCCATCAGGTTGGCGGCCAGCTGGGTGCCGACGTGGCGGGCGGTCTCGTAGCCGAGGGTGGGCAGGTGGGCGGGCAGGTCGAGGTCGTTGTCGATGCTCTTGGGCACCATCACCACCTTCACCCGGCCCGCCGACTCGCGCTCGATCGCCATCGCGCTGCGCAGCAGGTCGTCGCCGCCGATCGCCACCAGCCCGTCGATCGCCAGCTTGCGCAGGGCATCCACCGCGTTGCGCAGCAGCTTCGGGTCGCTCGCCACGTCGGTGCGCGAGGTGCCGAGCATCACGCCGCCCGACAGGTGCGAGCGGGAGACCTCGTCGATGGTCATCTCGTGCTGCTCGTCGGTGTAGCGCTCGGCCAGCCACTGGAAGCCGTCGTGGAAGCCGACCGGCACGCAGCCGCGCTTGATCGCTTCGATCACCGTGGCCGCGATCACCGCGTTGGTCCCCGGAGCGGGCCCGCCTCCCACCAGCACTCCGATTCGCTTCATCGCCATCGCAAGTCTCCTCAGCCCTTCGCCGACGGGTCGAACCGCTTCCGGAGCTCTTCGCCGGTCATCCCGCCCGCCTCGGCCAGCTTCTCGACCCAGGCGCCGTCCTGGAAGTCTTCCGCCCCCAGCCGCACCATGTACTCGCGCGCCACCCGGTAGCCGTCGGACGCGATGTCGACGTTGCGCACCCGGGTGCGGCCTTCCTTGGTGCGCATCGCGGCGAAGGGAATCGGCACCAGCTTGCCGTCCTGCACGGTGACCATCGCTCCGGTGCCGCCCTCGGCGAGGAAGCGCACCGCGTGGTAGCCGAGGTCGCGGCAGTAGGCGGCGTCGAAGGCGATCGGGTCCGCGCAGCGCAGCTCGTAGCCGATGTTCTTGTTGGTCAGCGTCACCTTCAGGCCGCGCTTGAGCAGCCGGCCCTGGACCTCGACCTTCACCTTCCGGCCCAGGTCGACCTCGGCGAGGTGAATGTGCCCGTGGTCGTCGCGCTCGATGTCCTGCAGCTCGGCCAGCTCGGCCGGGTCGAGCTTCTCGATCAGGCCCTCGGCCAGCACCACCACTCCGTAGCGGCGGCCGTTCGCGCGGCGCTTGATGATCGCGCCCTCGACGATGTCGCAGATCGACGCGAAGGGGACGGTGGATCCGGAGAACTCCTCGGCGATCAGGGTCACCGTCGCGCTGGCCGCCTTGCCGATGCCGAGCGCGAGGTGACCGGCCTGGCGGCCCATCGCCACCACCACGTACCAGCGGCGGGTGGCGCGGGCGTCTTCCGAGAGGTTGCGCACCAGCTCGGCGCCGACGTGGCGCGCGGTCTGGAAGCCGAAGGTCGGCACGTGCTCCGGCAGCGGGAGATCGTTGTCGATCGTCTTCGGCACGTGGGCGGCGTGGATCTTCCCCTCGGTGGTCTGCTCCACCCGGCTGGAAGACAGCGCGGTGTCGTCGCCGCCGATGGTGATCAGGTGGGTGATCCCCAGCTGGAGCAGGGTCTTCACCACCATCGCCAGCGCCTTCTCGTCCTTGGTCGGGTTGTCGCGCGCGGTGCCGAGCACCGAGCCGCCGGTGAGGTGGATCCGCGAGACGTCGTCCATCCCGAGCGGGCGGTTGTGGGTCAGGTCGCCGGCCATCAGCCAGCGGAAGCCTTCTTGAATGCCGATCACCTTGAAGCCGCGGTTGATCGCCTCGATCGTCGCGGCCGAGATGACGGAGTTGATGCCCGGCGCAGGACCACCGCCGACCAGGATTCCCAGGGTGCCGCTGTTGCCCATGCGTGGTGCCTCCCGGGCGGGGGAGTACAGCACCCACTGGTCCGAGGCAATCGCTCACCGCGGCCCGCAGGAGCGGCGGCGGCTTCAGCGCTTCCAGAACTTGCGCCGGCCCAGCAGGACCAGCGCGGCGAACGCGAACAGTCCTTCGGCCGAGCTGCAGCCGCAGCCGCGCGAGGCCTCTTTGCCCGGCGGGCAGTAGTAGCTGGTGAGCCAGGACCCCGACCGGTCGCTGCACTCGGATTTCGAGAGCCCGGCGTCTGCGGCATTCGCCAGGCACGCCTCGTAGCCCGCATCGGCCTGGCCCGTCGCGACGCACGTCAGGCACTCGACCGGCACGGTGCACTTCGGGGGCTTGGGCCCGACGTCAGCGAACGCGGTGGATCCGACGAGCAGCAGGGCGAGCAGGGTGGGGCGCATGGGCCGCACCCTAGCCCGGGCGGCTCAGCCCCACTTCGAGACGTAGCGGCGGCCGGTCGCCTGGACGCTGCTGGTCGGCGTGGCCGTCGCCGGAGCCGCCGAGTGGGCAGGGCGCTGAGGCGGGCGCGAGTGGCCTCCCCGGCGCTGCTGATTCTGATTCGACGGCCGCTGCTGGTGCCGCGCCGGCTGCGACGGCGCCGCCGACGGGCCGGTGGACCGCGAGTGGAACGGCTGCGCCTCGACCACCGGGACGGTGCGCCGGATGGTGCGCTCGATGTCGCGCAGGTAGGCCCGCTCTTCCGAGTCGCAGAACGAGAGCGCGATGCCCGCCGCGCCCGCCCGGCCGGTGCGGCCGATGCGGTGGACGTAGCTCTCGGGGATGTTCGGCAGATCGAAGTTGATCACGTGGCTGATCCCCTCGACGTCGATGCCGCGCGCGGCGATGTCGGTCGCGACCAGCACCCGGATCTCGCCGTCTTTGAAGCTCTCCAGCGCCCGCTCGCGGGCGTTCTGCGACTTGTTGCCGTGAATCACGTCCGCCTCGACGCCCGCCTCGAGCAGGTGGCGGGTGATCCGGTTGGCGCCGCTCTTGGTGCGGGTGAACACCAGCGCGCGGGTCATCGCCTCGTTGCCGAGCAGGTGCACCAGCAGCGCCCGCTTCTGGGTCTTCTCGACGAAGTAGACGCTCTGATCGACGGTCTCGGCGGTGGTCGCCACCGGGGTCACTTCGATCTTCACCGGGTCGGTGAGGATGCTGCGCGAGAGGTCCTGAATCTCGGGCGGCATCGTGGCCGAGAAGAACAGCGTCTGCCGCTTCTTCGGGACCGCGGCGATGATCCGCTTCACGTCATGGATGAAGCCCATGTCGAGCATCCGGTCGGCCTCGTCGAGCACCAGGATCTCGAGCTCCTTGAACGACACCAGCCGCTGCTGCATCAGGTCGAGCAGCCGGCCCGGAGTGGCGACCAGCACGTCGACGCCGGTGCGCAGCGCGCTGACCTGCGGGCCCTGGCTGACGCCGCCGAAGATGACGGTGTGGCGCAGCGAGAGGTTGCGCCCGTAGGTCGCGAAGCTCTCGTCGATCTGCGAGGCCAGCTCACGGGTGGGGGTCAGCACCAGGCACCGCACCGGCCGCCCCGGAACCTGCCGGGCGCCGAGCTGCTGGAGGATGGGCAGCGCGAACGCCGCCGTCTTGCCGGTGCCGGTCTGCGCGCACGCCAGCACGTCGCGGCCGGTGAGCACGTGGGGAATCGCCTGCTGCTGAATCGGGGTCGGCGTCGTGTAGCCCTCGGCCTTGACGGCGCGGAGCAACGTGTCCTGCAACTTCAGATCTTCGAAAGTCATGAGTCCTTGTGGAGGCACGCCCCGTTGAATGGAGCAAAGCCCTTTTTGTTCGAACGATTGGGATGTGAGAGCAGCGCCGTTTGCCCATTCGTTCTTCGGGCCTCGACGCATCACACGCGGCTGCCAAGTGCGGCCGCTGCTCTGCCCCCTGCGTATACACGGTTGGGTCCCAGTCTCCTAATCACCCGGTGCCGGAACCGCTCTTCTCGTTGGGGTGGCGGGCTATTGGCAGCAGAGCGACCCGGTCCAGTGCTGGCCGGCCTGGGTGCAGGCGGTCGCGGTACCGGCCACGCAG
>JAGSPQ010000011.1 GCA_018262385.1 Myxococcaceae bacterium
GTGAGGCGCGGGTCGGCTCTGGTCTGCGCCTGGCGCAGCAGGTTGGCTTCATGCGGGAAGGCGCCGGCCAGCAGCGCCCCCACCAGTGCGACGGCAATCATCGCCCGCTGGATACCACTGAACCCCGCCTGCCAACCGGGAAGGAAACGCCGCTCGTTCGGGTAGAAGACAGGCCGATGAAGCGGGCGTGGCTGGAGATCGACAATGCGAAGACCGGGCGGGCCGATCGGTTCTGCCTCGACGGCTTTGCCCGGGTGGTGATCGGCAGCGCCACCTTCGCCACCCTCCGGCTCACCACCCACGGCGCCTATTCCCCCCAACACTTCGCCTTGAGCCGGCTCGAGGGCCGGTGGCAGGTGGCGGATCTGCACAGCGCCACCGGGCTGTTCATGAACCAGGCGCGGATGCGCACCGCGCGCTGGCTCGACTCGGGCGACAAGTTCTACGTGATGCCGCAGGAACAGTTCCGCTTCACCGAAGAGCCGGTCGACCCGAGGTGGGAAGCCCACGCCGCGCGGCTGGCCCACGGCGACGACAGCGAGGGGGCCTGGCTGGTCTTCGCCGACGCGCTCCAGGAGCTGGGGGACGAGACCGGCCAGCGGATGGTCGCGGCAGGCGAGGATCCGGCGCTGCCGCTGGGCTTCCTCGAGCGGATGCGGGGCGACGGCACGGTGACCTTCACCTGCCGCTTCGGCTTCCTGCGCACGCTCACCCTGCGCAACGTGGGCCTCGCCCGCGAGCTGAACGCCGAGGTGATCGACGCGGTGCTCGCCCAGCCGGTCGCCCGCCTGCTGCGGCACCTGGAGGTCGACGTGCCGTCCTTCGAGGACGTTCCGCTCGAGACCCTGGCGGCGGCGATCGTCCGCGCCGCGCCGCCGAGCCTGCGGGTGGTGCGGCTGCTGGGGGTGTTCGGGGCTCCTCCCCGCGGGCTGTTCCCCCCGGCGCTGCAGGTGGAGTGGGCGCCCATCTGAGCGCAGGATGCCGGGCGTGCCGCACCGCCGCGCCTTCCTCGAACGCCTCGAAGGATCCGAGCCCCGGGTGGTCTCGAAGCACCCGCTCACCCACGAGCGGGTGCGCCAGTTCATCGGCCGGGACCACCCCACGGTGGTGAAGCTGCAGCACCCCGCGGTCGCCCGGAAGCACGTGCTGCTGGAGTTCGGCCCGCTCGTCCGGTGGTGGCTCGACGACATGGGCTCGCCCCGCGGCACCTGGATCAACCGCACCCACTACGCCGGCGTCCGGCGGCTGCTCGAGCCGCTCGACCTGATCCGCTTCGAGGGCGGCGAGCAGGGGGACGTGGTGTTTCGCTTCGGCGTCGAGGGGTGGACCGCGAAGGACGCGCCGCTGCGCAGCTTGATCGACCTGGCGCCCGAGGACCCCGCGCGCTGGGAGGTCTGGGCCGACTTCCTCGAGGAGCAGGGCGACCCGCTCTCGCAGCGCATTCGGGGCTTCGGCCCCTCGCCCGGAGACGTCGGCGTCACCAGCGGCCATCGCTGGGAGCACGGGTTCATCGCCCGGGGCATTCTGCAGCGCGGCGGCCGGGTGCTGGCCTCGTTGCAGACCGAGCTCAAGGTGCTGCTGGGCAACCCGTTCAGCCGCTGGATGCGCGCGCTGCACGTCGACTTCGTCTCGTACGAGGACGGCGCGCAGCTCGAAGCGCTCGAGGCGGAGCAGGTGCTGCAGATCCTCGAGCGCGAGCAGCCGCCGGCCCTTCGGGTGCTCACCTTCCAGCTCAGCCGGTTCCCGAACGGCGTGCGCCTCCACGAGCAGTTCCTCGCTCTGCAGCGGGCACTGCCGAAGCTGCAGTCGGACTTCGAGACCCTGCTCAACGGTTCTTCACCCTGAAAGCGGGCCGCACCGACGCTACAGTCCCTGACTCCCTCGTGAAGCGATGAACGGCTTTCTCCAACTCCTCTGGGCTCCGCGCAACGTGCAGGTGACGCCGGTGGAGCGGACCGCGCTCAAAATCGGCGAGCCGCTGGCGCTGGCCACCGCGGGCCGTTCGTTCGGCTCGGAGGCCGAGCTGCAGATCTCTCCCAGCAAGCTGGCGCGGATCCACGGGCGGGTGGCCTTTCGCGATCAGCAATGGCGGATCAACCACACCGCCGCCGACCTGCGCACCTTCGTCAACGGTACCCCCCAGGCCGAGGCGGTGCTCCAGCACCTCGACGTGCTCGAGCTGCCCGACTTCGGCCCGGTCTTCCGCTTCCTCACCGCGCCGATCGGAGCAGGCCCCGCCGCCGAGCTGTCGCTGGACGATCTGCCCCGGCTCGCCGTCTGGGCCGACACCCTGCTCGAGGCCAATGATCCGCTCGGCGAGCGAATCGCCCGCGCGCTGAAAAAGGACACCCGGGCGGAGGACGACCTGCGCTGGCTGGGCCCGCTCGCCCGCACCTTCGTCGAAGGGCGGCTGGAGGTGGAGTGGCGCCACGGGCTGCTGCGCCGCGCGGTGCTGCGCGACCTGCAGCTGTTCGGCGCCGAGCCGCTGTCCTCGATCGACCTGCTGCTGCGGCTGCCGGTCGCGCGCTTCCTCGAGGAATTGGTGCTCGACGCCGGCGGCGCCCTGAGCAGCGCGCAGGCGTTCGTCGAGGTGCTGCGCAGCGAGCTGACGTGGGCCCCCCGCACCCTGAAGGTGCTCCACCTGGGCGACTGCGCCTTCTCGGATCCGTGGGTCGACGAGGCGAACGGGCGGATCCACCAGGCGCTGCGCCCGCGCTTCCCCGGCTTGAGCCAGGCGCCGCTGTTCGGCCGGTTCCGCCGCGCCGCGCTGGTCGTCGAGAAGGCCGGCCTGCGGGCGGGCGAGCAGCCGGGCGACGTGCAGGAGCTGGGAGACACCGCCGAGCTGATCGACGTCGCGCCCCCCTCGCGCGGAGTCCACGGCCCGGTCGGGGTCGCCGCCTGGCGGCTGCAGCGCAAGCACGCCCACTGGGAACTCGAGGCGGTGCCCGCGTCTCCCTCGGGGATCACCCTCAACGGCCGGCCGGTGTTCCGCGCCGCGCTGCGCGACGGAGATCAGATCGAGCTGTCCACCGGGGTCGTCTACCGCTTCCGGCTCGAGCGGTAGCATGCCCGAGCGAACCGTTCTCCACTGGGCCCCGGTGCTGCAGCGCGAACAGCCAAGGGGCGAGCTCGACCTCACCTGGCGGTGGAAGGTGGTGGTCGGGCGCGCGAAGGACTGCGAGGTGGTGCTCAACCACCCGTCGATTCCGCCCCGCCACGGCCACTTCGCCCGCCTGCAGAACACCTGGCTGGTCGAGAACTACGACACCGCCCACGGCATCTACGTGCGCGGCAAGCGGATCATGTTCGAGGCGGTGCGCGACGACGAGATCGACTTCTCGATGCTGATCCGCTTCCGCTTCGAACGGATTGCGATCGGCGAGGAAGAGGCGGGGCTGCGTGCCGCGATCCGCGCCGCGCCCACCGACGACAGCCGCTACCTCGTCTACGCCGACTGGCTGCTCGAGCAGAACGACGCGCTGGGGCCGCTGATGGTCTCGGCCGCGCCGGTGGACGCCCGCTGGCTGGGGCCGCTGGGGGGCGAGGGGATCGCGGTGATGTGGCGGCACGGCTTCTTTCAGACGGTGAAGGTGCGCTCGTCGAAGAGCGTCTTCCCCAAGGCGGGCGTCTTCTCCGAGGTCCTGCTCCACCCGCTCGCCGCCTTCCTGCTCGGCCTCGAGGTGGACGCGGTGCTGCTGCACCAGGAGAGCCCGGCGATCTCGGCCGAGAACTGGGTCGACTGGCTGTTCGAGGCGCTGCTGCTGCAGCCGCCGCCGACGCTGCGGCAGCTCAAGGTGCGGCTGCCGAGGGATCAAGGCCTGCGGTTCGAGGGCGAGTTCAAGGCGCTCAAAGCGAAGCTGCCCCAGCTGGAGACGACGTTCGACCGCCTCTTCACCGAAGGCGCGCTGGCATGACCGCGATCCAGGCGACCGGCTTGAGCAAGTCGTTCCCCCGGCTGTTCGGCGAGCCCCAGCCGGCGCTGCGCGCGCTGACGCTGTCGATCCCCAGAGGGAGCGCGTTCGGGCTGATCGGCCCCAACGGCGCGGGGAAGACCACCTTCATCAAGCTGCTGCTCGGGGTGGCGCGGCCCAGCGGAGGAGAGGTGCAGGTGCTGGGCAGCACCCCGGAAGACCGGGCGGTGCGCGCGCGGATCGGCTACCTGCCCGAGCGGCTGCACCTGCCCGACGCGTGGACCCCGCTGCAGTTCCTCGCCTCGGTGGCGCGCTTGAAGAACGTCCCGGTCGAGCCGCCGCTGCTCGAGCGGGTGGGGCTGGGCGAGGCGACCCACCGGAAGATCGGCGGCTTCTCGAAGGGGATGCGCCAGCGGCTGGGGCTGGCGATCGCCCTGCTCGGCAAGCCCGAGCTGCTGATCCTCGACGAGCCGACCGACGGCATCGATCCCCTCGGCCGGGTCGAGGTGCGGCGGATCCTGCTCGAAGAGAAGGCCCGCGGCGCGACGGTGCTGCTCAACTCGCACCTGCTCGCCGAGACCGAGCGGGTCTGCGACCGGGTGGGGATCCTCCACCTCGGGCGGCTGGTGCGCGAAGGGACGCTGCAGTCGCTCACCGCCCAGCGCGAAGGGTGGGTGGTGAAGTTCACCGGCGGCGGAGATCCGGCCGCATGCGGCTTCGTCCCCCACGCAGACCGGTGGACGTTCGATCGCCCCGACGTCGAGGCGCTCAACGCCGCGCTGGGGAAGGCGCGCGAGGGCGGGGCGTGGGTGACCGAGGTGCTGCCCCGCGCGTTCGACCTCGAGGACGTGCTGGCCGAGGCGACCCGATGAGGATCACCCTCCACGTCGCGCGGGATCTGCTGCGCGAGGCGCTGGCCCGCAACTGGGTGCTGGGGCTGCTGGTCGGGATCACCCTCGTGCTCACCGTGCTCGGGCTGTTCCTGCGGCTCGACGTGGTCGACGGAGCGATCGCCGGCAGCAAGCTCTTCGGCGCGATGCTCTTCGACGACATCGTCTCCACCGACAAGGCGATGCGGCCGGTCTACATGGTGGCGGCGGGAATCGGGTTCTTCGGCGGCGCGATGTTCCTAGCCGTCGCTTGCAGCGACTTCGCCCCCAGCCTGCTGTCGCCGGGGCGAATCGAGCACCTGCTGTCGCTGCCGGTCTCCCGCTGGCAGCTGCTGCTGGGCACCTACCTGGGGGTGCTGGCGCTGTCCGCGCTCTGCACTGCCTATGGCGCGCTGGGGATCACCCTCGTCTTCGGCTTCAAGACCGGCTTCTGGACCACCGCGCTGCTGGGGGGCTCGCTGCTGGGGGTGGCCGGCTTCTGCGCGCTCTACGCGGCGATGCTGACCAGCGCCCTCTTCGTGCGCAGCGCCGCCGCTTCCTCGGCGGTCGGGTTGCTGGTGCTGGTGATGGGGATCCTCGCCAGCGCCCGCGCTCCGATCGAAGAGACGCTGGAGCCGGGACTCGGGCGGACGTTGTTCCACTACGGGGTGCAGCCGTTTCCCCGGCTGTGGAAGCTGGCCGAGCAGTGCATCCGGCTGGCGGGCGACGAGAACTTCAACCCCGGTCTGACTGCCCGCCTCGTCGCGGGCTCGCTGATCTTCTCGTTGGGAATGCTCGCGATCGCCGCCTGGCGGTTCGAGAAAAAGGACTTCTGATGACTGCCGCCTCGAAGAGGAAACTCCGTTGGCCGTGGCTGGTGGTGGCGGCGCTGCTCTTCGCGGCCGGAGCGTGGCTGATGTCCGGCAGCGAGACGGAGAAGCTCAAGAAGGAGAAGAAGGTCACCCTGCCGCGGTTCATGACCCACGACGAGCGGAAGCGAAACACCGGGCGGCAGACGATCCCGGTGCTGCCGCTTCCCGCCGGGCCCGAGGGCGCGCCGCCTCCTCCGGCGCAGATCCGCGACCCGGTGCTCGCCGCGATGCCCACCTCGGTGAAGAGCGGCGCGGTGGTGATCGAAGCGAACGCGATCCGAAACTCGGATCTCGGCAACCTGATGATCGAGTGCGTCTTCACCGGGCAGGCCGACACGCTGGAGCGGATGAAGGACGCGGGCTTCGACCCGCTCAACAGCCTCGATCGGGTGGCGGTGGCCGACGACGCGCTGATGCTCACTGGCGACTTCTCGAAGACCGACTTCCCCACCTTGATGCGGGCCGATCACCAGCGCCAGTTCGGCCAGAACTCCGAGCTCTACGCCCGCCGGCTGCGCGACGGCGGCACCGGCCAGCAGATGGGAGTGTGGAAGGGGCAGGTGCTGGTGCTGGGCGACACCGAGGGCGACGTCACCACCGTGCTCGATCGCCTCGACGGTAAGGGAGATCAGACCTCTCCGCGGGTGCTCACCCAGGCCGATGCCTACGGAGAGATGTATGGCGTGCTCAAGCCCGGGCCGCTCGCGGCCGGCCTCGCCGAGGAGAACCCCGCGCTGGCGCAGCTGCTCGAGGAAGCGGCGTCGTCGATCAAGCTGCACGCCGACGTCTCGCACGACGTGGGCGTGGTGGCCGAGATCGAGGGCTCCGATCCGGCCAAGACGCAGGATCTGCGAAAAGCGCTCGGAACCGCGCTGACTCTGGCCAAGCTCCAGGCCGAGGCGAAAGGAAACAAGAGCGCCGCCGAGGTGCTCGGCTTCGCGCGCGTCGCGCAGGCCAGGCCGGGGTCCGCAAATTTTCACCTCGAGGCAGGGCTACCCTACGAATTTCTCGAGCTGCAGTTGAGGAAGTGCGTCGACGAGAAAAAAAAGCGGCTCGCGGCGAAGGAAAGCGTCGCGCAATAGCGCACGAATTTCGTAACCCCGGGTGAGGGGTAGGTTGGTGTGGTGAATGCAGTGAGTTGCTCCGTGCCCGATCACGTTGATCGGGAGGAAAGGAGCAACAACATGCAAAGCACAGCTCGCATCGCAGTCGCGGCCGTTGCGTTGATTTCGATTGCAGCGTTCGGGCAAGAGTCAGCGACGACCACTGAGACCACCACCACTGAAGTTGATGAGTTCGGCGCCACCACCACCACCACCCGGATCGACGAGACCCGGCCCACCCTCATCACCCCGATCGGCATGGCCATTGACGTCGGAGGTGGCGTTCATGGCTGGGTCGACAACGGCCTGGACGGCCTGGTGCAGACCGGCGGTTCCTGGGAAGCCCGCCTGACGATCGGAACCCGGACGTTCCTCGCTGGAGAAATTGCGTACGTCGGAACCGCGAATGCGGCGGAGGACAACATCGGGCTCGACCCCAACGCCCTGCTCGTCTCCAACGGCTTCGAGGGTCTGCTGAGGGTGAACGCCATGTTGGACGAGTGGCAGCCCTACGCGGTCGCCGGGTACACCTACCGGTACTTCACCCTCTCGAACGAGGCGACCAACACCGCCGCTCTCGTGGACGGTGCTGACCAGCATGAAATCCCGGTCGGGGTGGGCGTTGCCTACCGCTTCAAGGGCTTCGTTGCCGACGCCCGGTTCATGGTTCACCCGGCGGTTTCGAGCGAAGTGACTCCGCTGGCCGACACCCTTCCGACCGCGCTCAGCCTCGTCGGGAAGGTCGGCTTCGAGTTCTAAGCGCCGACCAGAATTCTCAAGGCTTCGAGAGGCAGCTCCAGCGTACCCGGAGCTGCCTTTCGTCGTCTGGAGTGGGGGCGATGGTGCTGTTGCCGGGGTTCATCACCGACACCCGCTCGCTGGCGAGGATGTGGGGCAGCCCCAGAGCGTGGCCCAGCTCGTGGGCGATGGTGATGTCGAGCTCGCGGCCCGCCATCCTGGTGTTCACCTGCACCTCGCCGGTCTTCGGTTGGTAGATGCCGTGCAGCATCGCGACCGTCGGGATGAAGCGAATCGGCACCCGCTGGGTCCCGGCCTGCGGATCGAGGGTGATCGCCTCGAGGCCGACGCCACGCCACAAAGAGATCGCCGCCGTGATCCCTTCGCGCTGCGGCGCGGTGAGCTCCGCGGAGGGAGTGATCACCACCGGCTCGCAGGGGTCATAGACGATGTCGCCGGAAGGATCCGCGGCAGGCGCACCGCAGGCGAACAGGACTGACGCACTGACGACCAGAATGAACTTGAGCAAGCGCCGACCCTACGGGGCCGGGCTCGGTTTTGTGAAGGTGGGAAGTGCTCGGGAATTTCACCACCGCTGACGGCATCAACGCGCCGCGGTCGGATCGCAACGGCTGCGCGGCGGCTCAGCAGGGACCAGGCGGCCCGCGGGGCATTGGAGGTGGACCGGTCGATGCACCAGCAGCAGCCCCATGCGCACTGGGGCCTCACTGCTCGCGGCGGGGTTGCTGTTCGGGGGTGGGGCCCTGGCCACCGAGGCGCGCGTGAATGCGGCCGCGGGCCGCCAGCCGATCGCTCCGGCGATCTACGAGGGCAGCTTCGGCGACCCGGCGCAGGAAGCTCGGCTGGCCGCCGCCTGGGGGATCGCGCTGCCCAACCGGGAGCTGGCCCGGGTGGCCCTGCTCGGGATGTTCGGCCAGCAGGGCGTGGCGGGCGGGTCGAGCGGTCCGCCGCTGCCTGCGGATCACGGCCCGGCGATCGCGCTGTACACGAACTACGACGGGCAGGGCGGCCGCTTCGGCCACACCTCGATCCAGACCCACAGCGCCAACCGCCAGCTGTCGGTGTTCGCCGCGTTCGATCTCGACGCGAAGGTGACGGTGGTGCTGCTGAACCAGAGCCCGGCGGTGGCGGACGCGGTAGTGCTCGGCTTCCAGGGCATGGGCCAGAAGGGCAGCTGGCGCGCGTTCGAGCTCACCGGCGACGGCCCGATCGCCGCGGCTGGCGCGGGCACCCTCTACGACGCGGTGCTCACCCGCACCGTCCAGCCCTACTCGGCGGTGCTGATCGAGTACCGCCCGGTGGGTGGCATCCTGCCGATTCGCGCGGAGGAACCGCTGCCGGCGGTCGAGGGGGTCGAGGGCGTGGCGGCGCCGATCGGCTGCTCGGCCAGCGCGCTGGAGATCCTGTCGCTCGCGCTGCTGGCGCGGGTGGGCTTTGGCCGCCGCCGCTCGCCGCGCTGAGCTGCTTCAGGGTCCGGGCACGGCCCACTCTTCGCGCTCGGGCTCGGGCAGGTGAAGGAAGCCTTCGGGCAGCAGGCTGGTCGCGAGCATCACGTCGTTGATGTCGACGTAGTCGAGCCAGCTGGCGACGCGCCGATGCTCCGGGAGCAGCCAGTACGACTCGAGCGCGTCGCGCAGCCCGACGTGCCGGGTGAGCTGGGCGACGGTCGACGCCTCGAGCCGGCCGGCGGCGACCTGATCTTCGAACAGCGGCAGCCCGGCGAGGCCGATCGCCAGCCCGAGCTCGCGAAAGCCGAGCCGCCCTTCGGCGGGGGCGAGCGGGTTGGCCTGGGCCGCGTAGAGCCGCAGGCCCACCGCGGCGGCCTCGAGCAGCGCGTCGATCAGCTCGGGGCTCTGGCGAAGCTGCGCCAGCCGGCAGGCATCGGCGAGCAGGCTGCCGAGGCTGAGCGGATCGGCGCTCACCAACCCCTCGGGGTCGAGCATCTGGAAGAACTTCCCGGTCGGCAGCGGTGGCTCGAGCGGTTGCCCGAGCGAGCTCGCTGTGGCCTGCAGCTGGGAGCAGGTGACGAACCCGTCGAGTGGATCGTGCTGCCCCATCGAAGGCACCAGCGCGCGCTTGAGGTCGATGCTGAGCTTCCACACCATCCGCTCTTCGTCCGCAGCGCCGTAGGTGAAGGCGCGCTGCGCGACCTGGGCCAGCTCGCAGGCCCAGCGGTTGTACTTCGGGTCTCCGGTCGACCGGCTCACCTGATCGAGCGCGTGCATCCACCGGGTGAGGTAGTGGAAGTACTGCCCGTCGCGATCCCACTCCAGCCGCTCGTCGTACCGCTCGCCTGCCGCCCGCTCGGGCAGGGGCTTGCCGATGCGCAGGCCGCCGGCGGTGGGGTGGGCCGAACCCTGCTGCTCCGACAGCCCGCTGATCCACCCGGTGCGCGGATCGTCCGTCCGGTGGCGCCCCAGCACCCGGTGCACCTGGTCGACCAGCTTCAGCGCCAGCCGCAGCCAGGCCGCGTCGCCGGTCGCGTGCGCCAGGCCGAGAAAATTGCAGACCGCGAACGCGTCGGTCCACAAGTAGCGCTGCGGGGTGACGGCCGAGGTCAGCCCGGTGCGGTCGGCGAACCGGTTCATCAGCTCGAGCGCCCGCGAGGTCCGCGCGTCTTCCATTCTCCCGCTCCGGTGCAACCGGTGTGCTCGAGTCGGCGAGGTAACGCGGGCGGCGAAAGTCGTGCGCGGCACGCCGGGGTTGCGCCGATTTCGGGCGGGCCCGTCGTCCCTCTCCTCACACGCCCAAAGGGCATGTGACTTGCTGGTCGGCCGAGCCGCGGGCCGCCCTGGTCCGCCAATCACCAAACGGAGTGGGTCATGGCGAATCTGGTTCAGTGGAGACGGCCGGGGATGTTGAGCCTGCAGCGGGACATCGAAGATGTGTTCGAGGACTTCGGGGTGCCGCGCTCGATTCGGCGCGACATGGAGCGCCTGTTCGACGAGGTCGATTCTCCGCGCTCGCTGTGGCGCGAGATGGATCGGCTGATGGAGCAGTTCGAGGCTCCGCCTTCGCTCGGCTCGCGGGTGGCGCGGTTGTTCGAGAACGTGATCGGCCCGTCGCGGAAGGTGTTCGGCGGGCAGCTGGGCATGCGGGGAGATGAGATGTTCGTCCCGCAGCTCGACCTGGTCGAGCAGGAGAAGGAGTACGTGATGAAGGCGGACGTGCCCGGCATTCGCGAGCAGGACATCGACATTCACATCGACGACAACAACCGGCTCACCATCAGCGGCGAGCGGCGGAAGGAGGAGACCCGGAAGGTGCGCGGCTACGAATACCAGGAGCGCAGCTACGGCTCGTTCTCCCGCACCATCGATCTCCCCCGGTCGATCGACGCGTCGAAGATCCAGGCCGAGTTCCACAACGGCGTGCTCGAGCTTCACGTCCCGAAGATCGAGGGCGTGCAGACCCACAAGATCCCGCTCTCGCGGGGCGAGGAGCCGCGGGTGACGGGCGGCAACGGCCACGGGGTCCAGGTCCAGCAGGGCCAGGGCCAGGGCCAGCCGCAGGTCCACCCCTAGCGGAGCCACGGCCGCCGCGCGTCGCTGCTACGGACGCGCGGCGAGCTGCCAGTCGAACGGCACGTACTGCAGCGCGCAGTGCTCGAGCTTCGGGCCGCTGGCCTTGTCGAGATCTCCGCGGGTGTCGCAGCCGGGGCGATCGACGCAGGCCTCGGGGAGAAACGCCCAGACGAACTGGAGCACGTTGGTGCGCCCTTCCGGCAGCGCGGCGCGGATGTCCGCCTCGTGGATCCGGAACAGCGGCGAGAGGTGAATCCCGTCGGGCTTCAGCTGCACGTGGCGCCCGGCCTGGACGAAGCGGCTGACCGCGTCGTTGAGCTGCCCGTCGAGGGTGTCGGCCTGGTACGGGGTCCCATCGAGCAGCGCGCAGCCTTTGGCTCCGCAGGCGAGCGCGAACGGGATTCGCGAGTCGCCGGTCTCGGAGAGGAAGCGCCGCTCCAGCGACCAGAGGGTGAACCGCCGCCCGCCGATCGGCCAGCTGCGCAGCCAGTAGAAGTGCCGCCCCGCCGAGTCGAGCTGCGCGTCGCGGTCGACCTCGAGCCCGGCCTGCAGCACCAGCGCGTGGTAGGCGTTGAGCCAGAAGGCGAGCCGGTCGTCGGCCGACTCGAACTGCTCGGGGCGGTTGAGCGGAGAGACCCGCGCCAGCTGGGCGACGAAGTCGTCGAGGCCGGCGCGATCGTTCTTCAGGCCGGCGTAGTCGACCAGCCCGCTCGCGCTCACGTGCTGGAGCGCCCGGGCGAGCGGCCGGTAATCGAGCGGCGCGTCGCCTTCGGGGACCGCGGCCGGCAGGTGGCCATCGACGTAGACCAACGCCGCGGCGGAGATCAGGCAGCAGACGAGGAACGCGAAGGCGAGCCGCTTGAGCACCCGGCTGTCAGTCGAGCAGGAAGGTGTAGTTGTAGACCATGGTGGTCGAGACCGGCTCGCCGCCCTTGATCGCCGCCTTGAACTTGAACCTCCGGATTGCGTCGCGGGCGGCGTCGTTCAGCCCGTAGCCGGGGCCGTTGAGCACCTTCACGTCGACCACCCGGCCTTCGTTGTCGACCACGATCCGCAGCCGCACCGTGCCCTCGACGCCCGCCTTCCGCGCCTCGTCGGGGTAGGGGATCTTGAACTCGTCGGCGACCTCGGGGTCGCGATCGGCGCTGCCGGGCGGCACGTACTTCGGCGCGTTGTACGGCCGGACCTCGGCCGGGTTCGGCGCGGCCTTCGGCATCTGCCCGTAGGCGGTATTGCCCACCGGAGCGGCGAAGGTGCCGGCGGCGGTGGTCGACGACATCTTCACCCCGACGAACAGCGGGGGCGGCACTTTGGGCGGCTCTTTGATCTCCTCCAGCGGCGGGGGCGGCTCTTCGGGAGGCGGCTTCACCACCGCCAGCTTCACCGGCACCACCTTCGGCTTGGGCGGCTCGACCGGCTTGGGCTTCTCGGGCTCGGGCGGCGGCGGCTCGGGCGGCTTGGGCGGCTCGACCTGGATGAACTCGACCACGATCGGCTTGGCGAGCTCCTTGCGCGCCATCTTCTGCAGGTTCGCCCAGAACAGCCCGGACCCGTGCAGCGCGATCGACGCCACGAGGCAGATGCCGAGCACCCGCATCGTCTTGTCGTCGCGGCGAGAGCTCATCGAGAGGCGGGTGGTGCTCACGTCATTCCTACGTCCGGCTGCATCCGACGGTTCCGGCCCTGGAGAATTCGCTACGGCCCAGGCGCCGGCGAAGGCGCGGCCGGGGCGGCACCTTTTTGAATGTTGAGGGCGAACTTTGCAATCCCCTTGCCCTTGATCACGTCGATCAGCCCCATCACCCGCCCGTAGTTGAGCGACTGATCCGCGCTGATGAT
>JAGSPQ010000349.1 GCA_018262385.1 Myxococcaceae bacterium
GTCGACTCGTGCATGCCGATGTCCTCGGCCACGTCGCGGAGGATGAGCGGCTTCAGGTAGGCGATCCCCTTGTCGAGGAAGTCGCGCTGGAACTTCACGATCGACTCGGTCACCTTGTGGATTGTGCGCTGGCGCTGGTGAATCGAGCGGATGAGCCACATCGCGCTGCGCATCTTTTCCTGAACGAACTCTTTGGTGGTGCCCGGCGACATCGCCCCGGCCTTCAGGGCGTTGCGGTAGGCGCCGCTGATTCGCAGCTTCGAGAGGCCGTCGTCGTTGAGCACCACGGTGTACTCGGTGCCCATCTTGTAGATGTAGACGTCGGGGGTGATGTACTGCGCGTCGTCGCCCGAGTAGTTGCGGCCCGGCTTCGGATCGAGGCGGGGCAGCAGCTTGGCGGCGCGGACCACCTCTTCGAGCGGGAGCTTCAGATCCCGGGCGATCGCCGGCAGGTTCTTCGACTCGAGAAACTTCATGTGCTTCTTGAGGATCGTCCCCAGCAGCGCGGCGCCCGGCTCCTTGATCGACGAGGCCTGGATCAGCAGGCACTCCTGCAGGTCGCGCGCGCCGCAGCCCTTCGGCTCGAGCTGCTGGATCCGCTTCAGCGTCTTCTCGGCGACCTGGTTCGAGACGTCGGCCTCGGTGGCCAGCCGGATCATCGGATCGCCTTCGACGTCCGAGAGCTTGAGGTAGCCGTCGTCGTCGAGGTTGCCGATGATCAGCGAGGCGATGCGCCGCTCGGCGTCGTTGAGCTTGATGACGTGCAGCTGATCGTAGAGGTGGGCCTGGAGGTCCTCTTTGCGAACGAGGTTGGCCTCGAAGCTCGGCAGGTCGTCGGTGGCGACGTTGCCCTTGTTGCTGGCGGTGGTCGGCTCGTTGAACTGGTAGCTGTTGAGGTAGGCGTCCCAGTCGATCTCGGGCGGGGCATCCCCGTCGGCCTTCACTTCCTGGGCGGTCTCGGAGACCTTGGCTTCGAAGTCGGCGGGCTGCTCGGCGTTGGCGGCCTCGAGCGAAGCCTCGCCGGGCTCCTTGTCGCTCATGTCGTCCGAGGCGGTCTCTTCGGGCTGCTCGAGGAGGGGGTTCTGCTCCATCTCCTCCCGGACCTGTTCCAGGAGCTCCATCCGGGAGAGCTGCAGCAGCTTGATCGCCTGCTGAAGCTGAGGCTGGATGGTCAAATCCCGTGCCAAAGGTAACCGATCGCGCGGGACGAAACTCCAGAATCTTTCGATGGAAACCGCAACCATCAGGAAAGCTTGAAGTTTTCGCCTAAATACACGGAACGTGCCCGAGGAGACGAAGCCAGCTCCGAGGGAGTGCCTGCTTCGAGGATCTTGCCTCCGGCGAGGACGTAGGCCCGGTCGCAGATGGCAAGGGTGTCGCGGACGTTGTGATCGGTGATCAGCACCCCCAGGCCCTTGGCCTTGAGCCGGACGATCTCCCGCTGGAGCTCCCCGACGTTGATCGGATCGACCCCCGCGAAGGGCTCGTCGAAGAGGATGAAGCGGGGGGCGGGCAGCAGGCAGCGGGCGATCTCGGCCCGCCGCCGCTCGCCGCCGGAGAGGGTCTCCCCCAGCGACTGGGCCACCGCCTCCAGCCCGAACTCGGTCAGCAGCGCGTCGGCCCGGGTGTTCCGCTCGGCGGACGAGAGGCCCTTCTGCAGCTCGAGCACCGCCAGCAGGTTCTGCCGCACCGTCAGCCGGCGGAAGATGCTGGGCTCCTGGGGCAGATAGCCCAGGCCCCGCTTCGCCCGCTGGTGCATCGGCAGCCCGCCCAGCTCGACCCCGTCGAGCCGCACCGAGCCGGCGTCGGGAGCGATCAGCCCGACCACCAGGTTGAAGCTGGTCGTCTTGCCGGCGCCGTTGGGGCCCAGCAGCCCGACCACCTCTCCGGGGCGGACGTTGAAGGCGACGCCGTCCACCACCCGGCGGGCGCGGTAGGCCTTCACCAGCCCGCTCGCCTCGAGCAGGCTCACGGCTTCTTCTTCTTCGGGTCGGCCTGGAGGACGGTGGTGGCGTTCTCGACCTCGAGGGTGTCCTTGCCGGTGCGGAAGGTGATCTTCGAGCCGCGCATCCGGTTGGGCCCCTGGCGGGCCTCGGGCTTGCCGGTGACGACCAGCACTCCGCGGGCGTTGTCGTAGTCGGCGCGCTGGCCGCGGGCCCACTTGTCTCCATCGGTCGCTTCGACGCCGCCGCGCGCTTGCACCTGGGTCACCACTCCCTGCTCGTCGTAATGGGCGGTGAGCTCGGGCGCCTTGATCAACGTCGGGCCGCGGCGGGCGCGGACGTTGCCCGTCCACACCGCGGTGGACTTCCGGTCTTCCAGCACCAGCAGGTTGGCGTCGATCTCGACCGTCGCCCCCTGGGCCGAAGCCTCGCTGGGCGCCACGGTCTTCGCCTGGGTGACTTCGACCCGCTCGAGGCCGGTGGTGAAGGTGACCCGGTCGCCCTTGACGGTGCGCTTGCCGAGCCGGGCCTGGGGGTTGCCATCGACGACGAGGATCCCGGTGAGGTTGTCGTAGTTGGCGCGCTCGCCCGTGGCGGTGCGATCGCCGTCGACCGCCTCGACGTGGCCCACCGCCACGATCCGCGAGACGTCGTGGCCGGCGGCATAGAAGACGGTGAGGGTGTCGCAGGTGACGGTGGTGGTGTCGCGGATCGCCTTCGCGTGGCCGGTGTAGATCGCCCGGCCTTCTTTGTTGAGCAGCTCGAGCTTGTCGGCGCTCACCTCGATCGGGCGGGCGAGCAGTCCGGCGTCGGGAGCGGCCGCGAGCAGCAGCGCGAGGATCACGGCGCGCCCACGCGGGACCGCACCACGTCGAAGCTGGCGTGCTGCGCCTCGAGATCGAAGCGGAAGCCCTGGGCGTCGAGCGAGAAAGGCCGGCCGCCCTGCTGGCCGCGGACGGCGATCGGCGCCACGCCGGTCGCGACCCCCCGGGCGCCTTCCTTTCCTTCGAAGTGCGCGGCCGGAGTGGTGGCGACGAAGCGGGAGCCGGGGTCGGGATCGCTGGAGGCGATCGTCACCCCGCCCGAGGCATCGAAGGCGAGCGAGTCGAGGTTGCCGGTGAGCGCGGGCGCCTGAAGGGTGATCGCGTCGAGGCGGAAGTCGAAGCGGGCGTTCTGGGCGGTGAGCGCGCCGCTCGAGCGCATCAGCTCGACCCGGGACGAGCGGACGAGCAGGTGGGCAGCGCCGTGGCGGTAGACCCGCAGGGTCACTCCCTCGAAGACCAGCTCGGGGCGAGGCGCCGCCGGCGGCGGCTGGGCCGGGGGCCGCTCGCAGCTCAGGGCGAGGGTGAGGCAGGCGATGAACCGCAGGGGTCTCAAGGGCAGGTGCCGGTGAACAGCGGGCTGATGATGCCCGCGTCGGCCGTGCACTGGGTGAGGATGTTGAAGCGGATCCGGCCGACCGAAGCGCCGCCACCGCCGCCGCCGCCGTTGCGGCCGCCGCCGGCGGTGCCCGCGTCTCCCCCCGCGGCTGCCGTCACTCCCACTCCGCCGGCGCCGCCGTTGCCGCCGCGGGTCGAGCCGGTGCTTCCTCCGGTCGCGAGCTGGGTGTTGCTGACATGCCCGTCCTGGCCGTCGTCGCCCGCCTCGCCGCCGCCGTTGGGATCGCCGTCGCCTTCGCCGCCGCCGCCCCCCAGCGCGCTGATCAGCGCCGAAGAGGACAGCCGCAGCGCGGTGGCCTCGAGCAGCACTGCGCCGCCGCTGCCGGCGCCCCCGCCGCCGGCGTTGAGGTTGTTGTCGTTGTCGCCGCCCTTGCCGCCCAGCCCGGGCGCGGCGACGTAGCCGTTGATGAACAGCGAGCCGGCGACCGACAGCTGCACCGCTCCGCCCCCGTATCCACCCGCAGCCGGGCCACCGAGGTAGCTGCTGCCGCCGTAGCCGCCGGAGCAGCCGCCGCGCAGTGGAACGAGCTGGGGGTTTCCGTTCGCGACCGCGGCCGCGCCGCCCGAGCTGTTGAGCGTCGCCCCGATGCCTCCCGGCCCGGAGGGCGCGCCGAACGCGCCGCCCCCGCCGCCGCCGGAGGTGAAGTTGCCCGAGATCCCGTCGCCGCCCTTGCCGAAAGTCCCGATGACGGTGCAGTGGGACTTGGCGGGGAACCCCAATGACCCGCCGGCGCCGCGATCATTGTTGCCGGGCCGGGGAGCGGCGACGATCCGGCCGCCTACTGCCGCGCTGCCGAACACCGCCAGGACCACCGGTCGCGCCCCGGTCAGGTAGAGCCCCCCGCCGTCGGTGACTTCCAGGTTCGGCATCGCCAGCACCACCACGTCGTCGGCGCCGGCCTGGGGCTGAATGAAGACCAGCGGCCGCGGCCCGCACCAACTGGCGAAGCCGCCGTTGCCGCCGATGTCGGAGTCGAACTCGGCCTCGCAGTCGATCTTCACCGACGCATCGGGGACGCTGAGCAGGCCGGGGTCGAAGTTGCTCGGGGTGTAGGGGAAGGGCTTGCCGCAGGTTCCGTCGGCGCGGCAGAAGCCGCCATCGCAGCGGGCATAGAGCGGCGGGGCGGCGTACTGGCACCCGCCGTCGGTTCCGCAGCTGCCGACGCCGCTGCAGGTAGAGGTCGAGGGGCAGATGGCGCCGCCGCCGCAGACGCCTGCGCTGCAGACGGTGCCCAGGGTGCAGCCGTTGTTGTCGTCACAGGCGAGGGTGTTGCAGTCGGGGTCCTGGCAGTCGGTGAGCAGATCGAAGTCGTCGTCGAGCCCGTTGGCGCACGCCTCGACGGGGCCGCAGCCACCGTCCGTCCGGCAGAAGCCGCCATCGCAGACCGCGCCCGCATCGCGCAGCCCGAAGGGGCAGCCGGTGCCTTCGACGCAGGCGCCGGTCGAGACGAAGCACTGGCCGGGAGGGGTGCAGACGATCGGGGCGGTCGGGGTGCAGGCGGTGCCGACGCAGGCCGCGGCGAGGAAGCAGGTCGAGGGGCCGGCGTCACAGGCCTGGTTGGCGCAGTCGGGATCCGCGCAGTCGGTGAGCAGGTCGGTGTCGTCGTCGAGCGCGTTGGCGCAGAAGACCTCTCCCCCGTCGGCGCAGCTCTTGTCGGATCGGCAGATGCCGTTGGTGTTGCAGCCCAGGCCCACGCCCGCGTCGTAGCCACAGACCCCGCCGGCGCAGGCCCCGGGAGCGACCTCGCACTGGCCGGGATTGGTGCAGGAAACTGCGGCCCCCTCGCAGCCGCCGTCGGCGCGGCAGAGGTCGGGGTTGGTGCAGCCGTCGTTGTCGTTGCAGCCCAGGCCCCCACACGACGGATCGAGGCAGTCGGCCAGGCCGTCGCAGTCGTTGTCGAGCCCGTCGCTGCACACCTCGGAGGAGGGGACACAGCCGCCATCGCCCGGGCCTGCGTCGCCGGTTCCCCCGTCGTCCATTCCGCCGTCCGGGGTGGCGCCGCGCAGGATCAGCGTCACCTCCTGGCGGCCGGGCAGATCGAGGTTGAACGCGCTCGAGGCCTGGACCTGCTCGAGCACCGCCCCCGAGCAGTCGGAGGAGGCATAGGCGCGCGCGAAGGGGACGAGCCGACCGCGAATGTCGGCGGTGCGCTCGACGCCGACGATCAACGAGTTGTCCGTCGGCCGGGGCAGCGCCTTGCTCTCGAAGCTCGCCGCGCCGCTTTCTTTCTGCACCCCGACGATCGCGCACTTCGCGGGCGAGCCGGCCTCGAAGGTGACGGTGATCGCCAGCCCTGAGCCGGTGGGGCCGCAGGAGCACCCCACGCCCCAGGCGGCCAGCACGGCGAGGAGGGTGAGCCCACGACTCGACATCAGGACCTCGGCTTTCAGTTGCAGGGCGGCGGCCTGGACACTGCACCCGAGAGGAGCGCAGTGGCCGAAACGCTGCAGGTATTGCTGCCGTTCAACCGAATCCTACCCAGGCCTCCGCCGCCGGCTCCACTCCCGGCGGGAGGGCCTCCGGCGGTGGCGGCGATGAACCCAGCGGCGGTGCTGCCGGCCGCTCCGCTCGCGCCGTTTCCAGCCGAGGGACTTCCGCCCGGGCCGCCGAGCGCGATGGTGGTGTTGTCGAGGGTGCCGTCCTGGCCAGGGCTGCCGGCCGACTGGTTCTGCTGGCGGCCGCCGCCCCCTCCGCCGCCGTTGCAGGTCAGCCGGGCGGTGGCGGACAGGTTGAGGTGCTGCGCTTCGAAGAGGATCGCTCCCCCGCTGCCGGCGCCGCCCCCGCCGTTCTGTTCCTGGCCGTTCAGTCCGCCGCGCCCGCCCGAGCCGCTGGTGGAGACGATGCCGGTCACGGTGAGGCTCGCGGTCGACGACAGCTGCACCGCTCCGCCGCCCCAGCCGCCCAGGGCGCGGGT
>JAGSPQ010000350.1 GCA_018262385.1 Myxococcaceae bacterium
AGAGCGAGGCTCGAGGGCGCGCCTGGCCGCACGGAATTGGCGAATTGGACAAAGAGGCGCCAATCGCGCGCTTCCGTCCACCGTTGAGCTCGTTGCCCTTTGCTGGAATTACCCCCGGGTTTCCGAAACATCCGGGAACCTACCAACCCGGTCTGACGCCCCCACCCCCGCCGGCCGCGCCACCCCGGAGCACGGGAGCACGGGTTGCCTGGAGCACGGGAGCACGGGTTGCCTGGAGCACCAGGTCACGGGTTGCCTGGAGCACCAGGTCACGGGGTGCCTCGGGGGTCGGGATCGGAAAGGTCCCCGCGGCCGAGGTGTTCGAGGGGTGGGAAGTGCGATGTTCCTCTCCCATGAAGCGGCTGAGGCGACTGGGCATGATCGCGGTGACGACCGTTCTGCTGGTGTACGTGGCGATCGCCGCCGCGGCGTTCTTCTTCCAGCGGGCGATGATCTTCCCCACTCCAGCCCAGGCGCGCGAGCCGAGGGTGGGCCTGGTCCGAGGAGACGGGTTCGTCGCCACCCACCTGCCGGGGACTCCGACGATCGTCCACCTGCACGGCAATGCCGAGCAGTTGTCGGATTCCGACTGGCTCGCCGAGACGCTCGCCCTGCGCGGGTTCGGCTTCTACGCGATCGAGTACCCGGGCTACGGCCTCGCGGCGTCGACTCCGGTGTCCGAGGAGGCGATCTACTCCACGGTCGAGGCGGCCTTGCGGGCGCTCGAGCAGACCGTGCCCAGAGACCAGCTCATCCTTCAGGGCCAGTCGCTCGGAAGCGGAGTGGCGGTCGAGATGGCGCGGCGCGGGCACGGCTCGAAGCTGATGTTGATCTCCGCGTACACCTCGATTCCCGACGTGGCGGCGAGCGCCTTTCCGTTTCTGCCTGCGCGGCTGCTGGTGCGCGATCGGTTCGACAGCGCGTCGAAGGCAAGAGACATCTCGGTTCCGGTGCTGCTCATCCACGGCGGCCAGGACGAGATCGTCCCGACCCGCATGAGCCGCACGCTGGCCACCCTTTTTCCAAAGGCCACGCTGCGGATCGTCGAAGGGGCCCACCACAACGATCTGGTCGATCGGCCCGAGGTGATCGACGCCCTGGTCAACTTCGCCCGCGGGGAGTGAGAAATGAAAGAAGCCCCCTGGCGGTGCCGGGAGGCTTCGTTCCATCACAGACCACTCGAACGGTTGGTTAGAGCGTGAAGGCCGGATCGCAGGCGTGCACCGGGCAGGCGGCCGCGCCGCCGCTCCACGAACGCAGCTGGTAGCCTTCCGCGCAGTTCGGCAGGTAGAGCGCGCACATGCCGGGGATGACGCAGGTGAAGCTCGGCAGGACACAGCGGTCTTCGTTGCGCTCGTAGGTGCGGACCTTGCCAGCCGGGCAGGCCGGCATCTTCACCAGCGGACACGGGCCCGGCTGCTCGGGGAGCTTCACGAACACCTGGCTCGCCGCCAGCACCTTCTCATAGCTGCCCGAGATGAACGCGCCGTTGACGAACTTGCCGGTGACGATCGCCTCGTGCTGGGCGACCCGGTTCTTCAGCCAGGTCTGGTCGACCCGGGGCAGCGCCGCTGCCGAGACGTCCAGCCCGTCGAACATCGTCGGAGCGCCCGCGTTCAGCCGGTTCGCCTTCATCGAAGGGCACGGGGCCTTGAAGCACTGGATGTTGAGGCTCTGGACCTTGAAGAACGACTGGCCGGCGGTGGCGGTGACTCCGGGCATGCCGCGCCAGGCGTCGCTGACGATGAACGGCCGGGTGTGGAAGCGGGTCTCTGCCGCGCCGAGCTTCCCGCGCAGCACGACCTGGGTGTCGCCCTCGTACACCCTGGCGACGGTGGCCTCGTCGAGCCCGGAGCTGGAGAAGTCGAGCTCGTTGACGTACCGCGGGCTCGGGTTGACCCGGTTCACGTCCGTCACCCACCAGCCGCCGCACAGCGGGGAGACGCACTTGCGGAAGTCCCGGGTGAAGGTGACGTAGGTCCGCGAGGTGGTCGACAGCTCGGCGCCGTCGGTCTCGAGCAGATCGCCCTCGTTCACTTCCGTCTGCGAAACCCCGCATCCCACCAGCATCAGTACGGCTGCCATCAGTGCGCGCTGCATGTGTTTCCCCCTAATGAGGTTCAGGTGGGCGGAGGTACCACCCTGTCGCACATCGGGTCCAGCGCCTTTTGGTTTGTAAATGTTTTCATGTGCTTGGGACGACCGCTCGGAGCGGGCGCGGGGTGTCAAACACCTCGTACAACGCGGCGCGTCGTGAAGAGAGGTGTCAGACACCTCGTACAAGACTACCCGCCGGCGTCCGCCATGCTGAACTGCGCCCGCTCCGTCCCGGCGAGCGGGTGGTGGCTCTGCTTGGCGCGGATCGCCGAGCCGAGCATGAACCCCAGCGTGCGGTCGGTGGCCCCTTCCCGCAGCGCCGGCCCGAGCGGCACCCCGCCCGGTTGATACAGGCAGCCGCGCAGCAACCCGGCGCAGTTGAGCCTCAGTCGATTGCAGTCGGCGCAGAACGGCTCGGTGTCCGAGGCAATCACTCCAAAAGTCACCCCGTCCGCGGTCCGGTAGAGCGCCGCCGGATCCGACGGGTTGCGCCGGGGCAGCCGCTCGACCGCTCCCGCCCGCGCGAGGATCTGCTGGCCGGAGAAGAACACCTGGCGGGTGTAGCCCACCGCGCTGCCGGTGTTCATCAGCTCGATGAAGCGGACCTCGACCCGGTGCGCGCGCGACCAGGCCAGAAAGTCCGGGATCTCGTCCTCGTTCTTCCCTTCCTGGATCACCACGTTCAGCTTCACCTGCTGCAGCACCCGCTGCGCCTCGAGCACCCCGGCGAGCACCGCCTCCAGCTCGCCGTCTCCCATCAGCGCGCGGTAGCGCTCCGGATCCAGGCTGTCGACGTGCACGGTCGCCCGCTGCAGCCCGGCCTCCACCAGCGCCGGAAGCTTCGCCGCCAGCAGCTGCCCGTTGGTGGTGAGCGCCAGCTCGGCCCCGGGCATCGCCGCCCGAAACGCTCCCACCACCTCCACCACCTCCGGCCGCAGCAGCGGCTCGCCGCCGGTGAACCGCACCCGGCCGATCTCCTCCTGGGCGAACACCCGCGCCAGCCGCCCGTACTCGGCCGCGCTCAGCCACTGACTCTTGCCGACCGCCGGCGTCAGCGCCCCCGGCCGGCAGTAGGCGCAGTCGTACTGACATTGGGTGAGCAGGCTCACCCGCAACGTCAATCCGTGCCGGGGGCGGGTCATCGGCTTCCCGCTATTTCTTCTTCTTCTTCGCGTCGGCCGCCGGAGCCGCCGCCACCGGCTTGCCGACGCCGGGGCCGCGCAGCTCGAGCACGTAGTACGCCAGGCTCCACCGCTCTTCTTCGGTCAGGTGGGCGAAGGCGACCATCACCGTGGTGGGGATCCCTT
Organism: Myxococcaceae bacterium; assembly: GCA_018262385.1. Classification (GTDB taxonomy): domain Bacteria; phylum Myxococcota; class Myxococcia; order Myxococcales; family Myxococcaceae; genus JAGSPQ01. The sequence continues at coordinate 3,405 of JAGSPQ010000350.1, forward strand.
CCGAGACGGTCTTGAAGACGTTCTCCGGCTTCTCGCCGTTCTTGAACGCGTCGACCTTGAAGTTGCGGGGCTTGGGGTTGAGCGCCGCCGCCGCCACGCCATCTCCCGCGCCGGCCACGCCGTGGCAGGGCACGCAGTTGAGGGTGAAGCTCGCCTTGCCCTTCTCGAGCAGCGCGGGCGACGAAGCAGGCGGAGCGGCCAGCGCCACCGCGCCGACGAACAGAGTGACGACCAGGACGGCCTTACGCATGAGAGGGTTTTCCGGGTGAAGGGTTGGACTTCAGTTGTTCCACTGCGCCACAGCACGGCTCGGCGTCGGCCGACGGGTCGAGCCCGTGGAAGTCGAGCGCCGCCGGCTGGACTCCGAGCGCCTGGCACTCGGCCTCGACCAGCGCCCGCACCCACTCGAACACCCGGCCGTAGAGCGCGCTCTGCGACACGTTCTGCCGCTGGGCGATCGCCCCCACGAACCGGCCGAGGTGGTCGAGGAGGAACTTCTTGCGCGCGTCCTCCACGATGCCCACCCCGTCGGCGTCGCCGCCCTCGGCGAGCGCGGACTGGCGGGCGAGCATCACCGCGTAGAACTCGAGCTCGACCGCGAGGTGGTCGCCCATCTCGTTCTCGCCGTCCGGCGAGCCGAGCCCGAACGCCCGGTAGAAGCCGTTGAGATCCGCCAGCTCGGTGCCCTTCGACATCCCGCGCATCCGGCCGTACTCGGTCTCGTACAGCGGCGTCCGCTCGCTGCCGACGTCGAACAGCGCGAGGAACTCGCTGCGCGCCTCGTCGAGGTCCTCAGCCCGCTCCAGCAGGCCGCCTCCCAGCGTCGCGTCTCCTGCGCCGCTGGCGACCAGCCCGTCGATCGCCGCCCGGAAGTCCTGGCCCGGGTAGGCGGTCAACCGCGACGCCAGCGCGAAGTTCAGCGCCTTCGCCTCGAGCGCGCTCACGGCGCCACCTGCAGGTTGGTCCACGCCATCGTCACGCACTTGCGCGAGCCGACTTCCTGGGCGCCGCCCTGCCAGACCGCGAACCCGAGGAAGCTGGGCTTGCCCGGAAAGAGCGTCGAGCCTCCCTCGATCACCAGCGGGCGGCTGATCACCAGCGCCCACTGCCCGGAGTCCCAGACCGCCTTGCCGAAGCTCTGGCTGCCGGCCTGCACCGAGGAAGTGGAGAACCCCTCGGCGATGATCTCGTCCACTCCGGTCTTCGAGTACGACTGCGGATTTCCTTCCGCCCGGCCGGGCGAGTAGCGCTCGCGATCGTGCTCGGTCGCCGCCCCCGACGAGGCCGGGTCGACGAACTCCATCGGGTACATGTCGGTCGAGACGTTCGGGTAGAGGTCGCGAATCGTCGGCTTCCCCTTCTCGGCGTCGCGCTGGTACTGCGCCCGCCAGTGGAAGATGTGCACCGGGTTGTCCTTGCTGCCCATCATCACGATCGGCGGCGCCTCGCCGGCCCGGGCGGGAAACTGAATCGCCGCCGCGTCCGAGAACTCGCCCAGCTTGCCCGCCTCGCTGCGCTGCGGGTCGGACCACGAGAGCCGGAAGGCGATCCGCTTGCCGTCGTGGAGCGCCTGCACGTTGACCTTCGCGGTGGTGGTGGTCGCCGGCCGCGGCACCACCATCGGCTGGGCCATCAGCATCACCTCGGCCACCGGGACCTTCTCCCAGTACTTCGCCGCCGGGTCCGGCTTGCTCAGATCGGCGGCGACGCGCCCCGCCACCACGTCCGCTCGGGCGAGCGCCGCCCACAACCCGACCGCGAGCACCACCGCCTGCACGAT
>JAGSPQ010000351.1 GCA_018262385.1 Myxococcaceae bacterium
CGCCTCGACCTCGGGGTACTTGAACACCTCGCGCGCCGCCAGCCCGTCGCCGCCGCCCAGCACCAGCACCTTCTTCCGGGCCCCCGCGTGGGCGAACGCCGGGTGCACCAGCGCCTCGTGGTACCGGTATTCGTCCACCGAGGAGAACTGCAGGTTGCCGTTGAGGAACAGGGAGAAGCCGCGCGGGCTGCGGGTCACCACCACCCGCTGGTAGGGCGTCGACTGGGCGTGCACCACCTCGTCGGTGAACAGCTGCTCCTCGAAGAAGTTGGTCATCAGGTCGCCCGCGCCGAAGCCCGCCAGCAGCAGCGCGGACACCACCACCGCCTTCACCCGCAGCCGGATCGGGTTGGCCAGCGCCGGCGCCAGCAGCCAGGTGCTCCACAGCCCGACCAGCGCGTTGATCAGCCCGAACAGCAGCGAGGTGCGAATCAGCCCCAGCCGCGGGACGAGCACGATCGGGAACAGCAGCGAGGCGAACAGCGCGCCGATGTAGTCGAAGGTCAACACCCGCGAGACGAGGTCCTTGAACTGCACCTGGTCTTTCAAGATCCGCAGCAGCAGCGGAATCTCCAGGCCCACCAGGGTGCCGATCACCAGCACCGTCGCGTAGAGCGCGACCCGGAAGCCGGAGCCCGCGGCGAAGGTGGCGAACAGAAACGGAGCGCAGATTCCCCCGCAGAAGGCGACCGCCAGCTCGACCTCGATGAAGCGCTGCGCCAGCCCCCGTTCGACGAACTTCGACAGCCAGGCGCCGATGCCCATCGCGAACAGGTAGACGCCGATGATGGTCGAGAACTGGGTGACGCTGTCGCCCAGCAGGTAGCTGGCGAGGGTGCCGACGATCAGCTCGTAGATCAGCCCGCACGTCGCGATGACGAGGACGGTGAGGAACAGCAGCGACGGCCGCGGGCCGCTCACCCGTGAATGGCCATCCCGACGATGAACGCCAGCCCGAGGATGAAGCTGCCGATCACGATCCCGACCGAGGTGTTCTGGTCGTGCTCGAGCTCCTTGTTCACGTCGAACGGGAGGATCAGCTTCACCACGAAGAAGCCCGCCACGAAGACCGCCATCCCCAGCAGCGAGAACACCACCGACGACAGCAAGGCCTTGCCCAGGAAATCGAGGTTCATCACTTTCCTCCCATGAATCCGGTGTGCCACAGCAGAATCCCGCCGGGCGCGGTGCGCACGTTGGCGGGGACATCGCCGCGTTCCTCATCGGGGAAGCGGTCACAGTTCGACACGTGCAGCGCGGCGTAGATCAACAGCAGGACTCCACCGGCGTATCTCATCGGCTGGGCCGCTCCTTCGAAGGTTCGCCGCTCATTCGTCGTCCTCGTCGTCGTCGTCGGGCGCGCGGTGCTGCTGCCCGCCGCCCTGACCGGAGTAATCGGGCGGCTGCATCACGCTGTCGTTCCACCGCGCGCTCTCGAAGGCGCTGCTGCGCACCGAGAGGTAGGCGGGGATGAGCAGCACCATCAGCACCAGCATCAGCGGGCAGCACATCCCCGGCGGATCCGCCTTCACCCGCACCGCGACCGGATCCCGCGGCGGCTGCCTGGAGGCTTCCCACGAAGGCGTCACCCGCATCACGTAGTTTCCGGGCGTCACGTCGGCGGTCGACTTGCTGACGTTGGCGTTCCGCTCGGCCCACGACTCGCCCTCGGTGACCCCGTGGTACTCGTCGAGCTCGAAGTAGAGCGAGATCACTTCCCAGCTGTCGGTGTTGACCAGGTCGGTCTGCACCCCCAGCCACTCGTTGTTCAGCCCGGTGCCGCTGACGTTCACTTCCAGCGGCGTCCTCACCCCCACCTGGAACGGGTCGGAGAAGCTCATCGCCTCCGGGCTCTGGGGCACCGCCCCGGGAGGCACGGTGAAGTTCTGGGAGTGGAAGACCTGGCTGCTGCCCATCGCGGCGAAGACGACGAACAGCGCGATGATCGCCGCCGCCCAACCGAGCGACCAGCTCCAGGTCGACGAGGCCTTCTGCTTGTACGGGTTGACCTGGGCGGAGGCCACCCCGCTGGGCGTGCCGATGTCCTTCACCTTGAACGCGGCCTGCACCTGCTTCGGCTCGAGCAGCACTCCCCGGGTGAAGCTGACCTCGTCCTGGGTGCGATCGAGGTTGAGCGAGTGCGGGGGCGCGATGTACTCGGCCGCGAAGCCGCGCTCGTTCTGGCTCACCGCCCAGTAGCACTCGCCCACCACGTAGTCGGTGGTGGTGTTGACCGTCTGGTACAGCGCGTACGACTGGCCGGCGTGGAGCGCCTGCTTGAAGCCGACCACCACCTCGCCCGCCGCGACCGGGGTGAGGAAGGTCCAGTGGCCGTTGGAGTTCATCAGCCAGCGGAACCCCTGGTCCTTCGCGTAGAGCAGGTACTCGAACCAGGCGTACCGGGTGCCCTCGACCTCGCAGCTGCGAACGAGGAAGGCGAGGCAGGTCCACTCGACGCCCTCGAGGGTGCCTTTGCGGCCGAGCGGAATCTGGGGCTCGAGCTGCGGCCTGGCCAGCAGCTGGAGGAAGGAGAGGGTGCCGTTGCTGCAGTCGAGCAGCGCGCCGCAGAACGGGCAGCCGACCCGGCGGGTGACGTCGGGTGCCTTGAGCTCGAGCATCCCGTTGCACTGGGTGCAGCGCGCCTGGCTCATCGCCTGGCGTTTGGGCGAGGACGACAGCTCGGACTTGTCGAAGCCGAGCGCGGCGAGGGTGGTCACGCTGCCGACGAACGCCTCGCCCGGCTCTCCCCCGCCGTAGTCGATCGAGACGAACACCCCCTTGGGGCCGGTGGCGTCGACGAACGGGTGTTTGGGGTGGAAGTCGGGCAGCTGGCCCTGGGCGGAGACGGTCCTGGCGTGGCTGCGCTCTTCGACGACGAAGCGGGTCCCCTTGAGCTGGAACTCGGTGCCGGGGTTGGCGGCGTCGAACGCCGGGGGCCGCTGGTTGGTCAGCGGGAACATCAGGTTCCACTCGCCTTCCGATTCCGACAGCCAGGCGGTGCGGCCATCTTCGAACGACAGGTGCCACTCGTCCCACGCGCCGTAGGCCGAGCCGTCGGCGGTGTCGTGGACCTTCTGGATCCGCCCGACCACCGTGAACGGGGTGCCCGAGTGCCGGCCCGAGAGCATCAGCTTCAGCGGCGAGTCGGTGTCGACCAGCTCGGCGACCTTGCCGAGGTCCTCGAGGTTCGCCTCGCCGCGCAGCACCACCGTCGAGCAGAACTCGCAGACCTTCACCTTCCCGGCGCCGGGAGCGAAGTCCACCTCTGCGCCGCACGAGGGGCAGTTGCCGACCTTCACTGCACCGCCTCGCGCGCGAGGGTGCGCACGGTGACGGACTGGGCCTTGAGGTGCGCCTTGAGCAGCGCGGCGAAGTCGAGCGCCTCGCGGGTGCGGCACGAGTAGATCGAGAGCGCGGCGTACCCGTGCTCCGGGAAGGTGTGGATCGCCAGGTGCGACTCGGACAGCAGCGCCAGGCCGGTGATGCCGCCCGGCTCGGGGAAGACGTGCCACTGCGGGCTGCCGACGACCGACAGCGCGAGGGTCACCACCAGCTCTTCGAACAGGCCGGCGAGGACCCGAACGTCTTTGAGCGCGGACGCCTCGCAGCCGCTGGCGTCGATGATCCACTCTTGACCGATGGTCAGCTTGCCCGTCACTGGAGCGCGCATTCTTAGCGCAGATGGGTGTGTGCCCCGCAAGGCATCCGCGCGGGCGGTTCAGAGCAGGCGCAGCTGGGAAGCAGCGGGCGGCGGCCCTTCCGGCTCGACCGGGGCTTCCCCCCGCAGCGCGTTGATTCTCCCCGCCGCGGCGGCGCCGGAAAGGAAGGCCGCCTCGACGCCGGTTCCCAGGCACCAGTCACCGGCGGCGGCGATCCTCGAGCGGGGGTCGAACAGGCAGGGAACGCCGAGGGCCTTCGAGACCCGGGCGTGCCGCCAGCGATGTGCTTTGAGCACCAACGGTTCCTGCGGCTCTTCGCCGGTGGTGGCCCAGAAAGCGTCGAGCAGGGCCGCCGCGGCGCTTTCCGGGAACGCCTCGAGGTGGTGGCGGCTCCACTCCGGGGTGGCGTGGAGGACCCACCGCTCGGCGCCCGGCGCCCGGCCCGGCTTGTGGCTGTCGCGAAGGATCCGCTGCAGCGGCCCGACCCCCACCTCGGTGACGTTGGCGACATCGAGGCCTTCGTGGAGCGCGAGGATTGCCACCCACTGCGGGTCGAGCACCGCCTCGGCGGCGCGGGCGGAGAGCTCGGGGGCGCTCCATTTGATCAGCTCGGCGGTCTGTGGCGCCGGGGCGGTCAGCACCACCGCGTCGTACTCGCCCAGCCCTTCGCCCGAGGCGCCGACCAGCCGCCAGCGCTCGCCGTGCCGCTCGACCGAGGAGATCTGGACGTCGAAGCGGACGTTGAGGCCGTGGAGCATCCGCTTGAGCAGGCTGCTCATCCCGGGCACCGCGACCCACTGATCATTCCACGGGGCGACCACCCCTTCCTCGGCCCAGCCGCGGACCCAGCGCCGCCAGCGCGGATCCTGGGCGGTGAAGGCGGGCGCGCCGTGATCGAACCGGTGCTCGCCTTCGGTGCGAGTCGAGCAGCGGCCCCCGGCGCCTCGGCCCTGGTCGAGCAGGGTGACCTCCTGGCCGGCGTCGGCGAGCGCGCGGGCGCAGGAGGCTCCGGCGACTCCGGCTCCGACGATCGCGACGGTGAGCGGCTGGCCGCGGGCCGGAGTCCGCGAGCGCTGGGCGTACTCGGCGAGATCGATGCGCCGGGCGTGGTCGTCGGTGGGCCGGGGTCGCACCGCGCCCAGCACCGGCACTTCCGGAGCAAAGGCGCGGTCGAACCCGCCGAGGCAGTAGAGGATCCCGAGGTAGGACGCGGGGTCGCGCCCGTCGAGCGCGTAGCGGTGGTTGAGATCGATCAGCGTCGAGAGGGCGTGGGCGGCGTCGCGGGTCCAGCCGATCACCGCCTTGCCCCAGGTCATCCGCGCGCTGTTGTGCAGCTCGCCGCGGGTGAGCAAGCAGCGCTGCGCCGCGTCCCAGAGGGGATCTCCGGTCTGGGCGCGGCAGAGCGTCTCGTACGAGTGGCGCAGCCGCCCGTCGCCCTCGTGCTGCTGGAGGGTGGCCCGGGCCCACGCGGGGAGCGCGGCGAGTGTGGCGTGCTTCGGCTCGAGCG
>JAGSPQ010000352.1 GCA_018262385.1 Myxococcaceae bacterium
GAGGCGGAGTACCTCGCGCCGTACGTGGCGCACGCGACGATGGAGCCGATGACCGCCACCGCGCGGCTGCTCAACGGGCGGCTCGAGGTCTGGTCGGGCGCGCAGGGCGCCGCCGGGCCGCTGGAGTTCGCCCAGCGGATCACCGGGCTGCCGGCAGACAAGATCACCATTCACCAGTGCTGGGCGGGCGGCGGGTTCGGCCGCCGGGCGCAGACCGACTTCGTCGGCGAGGCGGTGGAGCTGGCGGTGGCGACCAGGGCGCCGGTGAAGGTGATCTGGTCGCGCACCGACGATCTGCAGCACGACTACTACCGGCCGATGGCGGTGAACGCGATCCGCGGCGGGGTGTCGGCCGACGGGAAGATCACCGCCTGGCACCACCGCACCGCGACCCAGTCGATCATGGCGACGGTGGCGAAGGTGCTGGCGCCGCCGGCGCTGCCCGACGCGCTGCCTCCGGGGCTGAAGACCTGGATTGGCGCCCGGGCCGGTGGGCTCTACGCCGGCCCGGTGGTGGACAAGACCTCGATCGAGGGCGCCCACGACGTTCCCTACGAGCTGCCGAACCTGGCGGTGGACTACGTGCGGATGGATTCCGGAGTGCCGGTCGGGTTCTGGCGCTCGGTCGGCCACTCGCACCAGGCGTTCGTGGTCGAGAGCTTCGTCGACGAGCTGGCGCACGCGGCGGGCAAGGACCCGTTCGAGTTCCGGCGCGGGCTGCTGGCGAAGAGGGATCGCCACCGCGGGGTGCTCGAGCTGGCGGCGAAGAAGGCGGGGTGGGGCGCGCCGCTGCCGCTGGGGGTGTTCCGGGGGATCGCGCAGCACTTCTCGTTCGGCAGCTACGCGGCGGCGGTGGCCGAGGTGGCGGTGGCCGACGGCGCGATCCAGGTACTGCGGCTGGTGATGGCGATCGACTGCGGGCTGGCGATCAACCCGGAGATCGTCAAGGCGCAGCTCGAGTCGAGCGCGATCTACGGCCTGTCGGCGGCGCTGCGGCACGAGATCACCTTGCAGCGCGGGCGGGTCACCCAGACCAACTTCCACGACTTCCCGCTGATTCGGATCAACGAGGCGCCGAAGATCGAGGCGCACCTGGTGCCGAGCGAGGTCGACCCGACCGGGGCGGGCGAGCCGGGAGTTCCGGTGATCGCTCCGGCGGTGGCCAACGCGATCTTCGCGGCGACCGGGAAGCGGCTGCGCAGCCTGCCGCTGCGGCTTGCCTAGAAGACCTTGTTGAGGTTCAGCGTCGCGTTGGCGCTGAACTGCCCGTTGTTGAGCACGCCGAAGCTCCCGTAGATGTCGAGCTGGAACATCCCCTCGATCAGCGCGTGGAAGCCGGGGCCGACCGCGGTGCCGAGCCGCGGGGTCTCGGCGTATGAGTAAACGGGGGTGCCGTCCTTGAGGTAGTAGCCGCGATCGGTGACCTCGCCGAAGGCGAAGATCGAGTGGAAGACGCTGATCTTGAAGAGATCGCGGGTGATCGAGAAGCGGAACTCGACCTCGGCGCTCGCTCCGCGGCGGATGAACTTGTCGCCGAAGATCCCGTGGTTGTACTCGGCGACGCTGTCTTCGTCGTGGAAGCTGACCGAGTCGTTGACCGACCCGGGTTGGCCCAGCAGCGTCCGCCCGCGGGCGCGGATCCAGACGTCGTGCCAGCCGAAGGGGATCACGTTCTGGTAGCGGAAGTGGATCGAGCCGAACCAGGGGTCGGTGAGCTTCCCGTCCCGGAACACGCTCGCCGGGGCAAAGGTGACCGCCTCGGCGGCGAACAGGTGCCAGCGATCGGTGCGGTTGTTGGCGGGGTCGAAGATCAGATCGAGCTTGCCCTCGAAGAACGCGCGCACCTCCTCGGTGAAGTGCACGGTCGGCGGGATGATCGCCCCCCGGGAGTCGAGGCCCCAGATCCGCCGCCATTGAACGCCCGCTCCGACCGCGACGATCATGCCCGGGCGCACCACCGCCGAGAGGTTGAACGAGCCCGAGGCGGTGCCCGCGTAGTAGTTCTCGAGCTGGATCAGCTTGTCGATCTCCTGCCGGGCGACCAGATCGCCCTTCAGGATCAGCGCGGGGCGGACGTCGGCGACGATCGGCGGTGAGTACCAGCGCACGTCGAAGGCGGTGCGGCTGAAGAACGGGTAGATGCCGTTGTCGGAGAGCCGGTTGCGCAGGCCGAGGCCCCCGCTGGCCGCGAACCGCGCACGATCTCCGTCGAGGAGCAGGCCCTCCTTCATGTAGTTGACGCCCACCTCGAGGCCGTCGGTGTAGCTGCTCTTCAGATCGATCCCGGCCCCGGTGCCCCACTCGCGCTCGGTGAAGAAGAAGTGGAGCTCCCACGGCTCGCGCTCGTGCAGCAGCTCGAAGCCGCGGATCTCGGGCAGCCGCTCGAGCTGCGGGCCCATGTGGGTCACCTGCGCGGTGGGGACGAGCACGAACCAGATGTGGCCGATGCCCAGCCGCGCCTCGAGGGCGGCGGTCTGCCGCTCGAGCTCGGGGCGGTTGAAGACCTCGTGGGGAAGCTCGAGGGCGAAGGTGAACTGGAGCGACTGCACCGACAGCCGCCCGCGGTAGACGATCTTCTCCAGCCGCCCTTCGTTGATGCCGATGTCGATCTGGTTGTCGTGGGCGATGCAGTGGACGCTCGACAGCTCGTAGCCGGCCTCGCGGAGGAAGCGGGTCAGCCGGCGCTGGATGTCGGCGGCGGTCTCGGGGTCGGCGGTGAACTCCTTGAGCCCGATCGCGGCGATGTAGACGTCGTTCGAGAGCACCCGGTTTCCGGCGAACACCAGGCGCGGCGGCAGGTTCACCCCTGCATCGGCGGACGCCGGCGCCTCGCTGGTGGGGGGGATGGTCCAGTTGAGCTCGCCCGAGACGCGGGTCGACTGCAAGCAGCCGGTGAGACCGAGGGCGCCCAGCAGCAGCAATCTGTGGATGGAGCTGAAGGCCACCGGAGCCTTCACGCCGAGCCTGGTCGGAGCACTGGTGGGGCAATATCGCTGGCCCGGTGCGCACTCTCAAGCTCGACAACGCGCCGGGTTGAGGGCAAACGGCGCGTTCCCGATGGCTCCGCTCTTCCACGTGTTGATGGCGATCCTGGTGATCGTGATTGCCGCCCGGTCGGTGGGAGCGCTGTTTGCCCGGCTGGGCCAGCCCCCGGTGATCGGCGAGATGATCGCCGGCCTGCTGCTGGGGCCGTCGTTCTTCGGGCAGGTGGCTCCGGCGGCGGCGGCGTTCGTGCTGCCGCAGCAGGTGCTGCCGAGCCTGGGGATGCTGGCCCAGATCGGGGTGGTGCTGTTCATGTTCCTGGTCGGGCTGGAGCTCGACACCTCGGAGCTGCGCAAGCACCGGCGGGCGTCGCTGATGATCTCGGGGTTCAGCGTGCTGCTCCCGTTCGTGCTGGGGATTGGCCTGGCGGTGTTTCTCCATTCCCGCTTCGCCAGCGCGGGCACGGCGAGGCTGCCGTTCGTGCTGTTCATCGGGGCGGCGATGTCGGTGACCGCCTTCCCGGTGCTGGCGCGGATCGTCAGAGACAGCGGGCTGGCGAAGGAGCCGATCGGGGTGCTGGCGCTGGCCTGCGCGGCGATCGACGACGTGAGCGCGTGGTGCCTGCTCGCGTTCGCCACCAGCGCCGCCGATGGCAGCCTCGGCTCGGCGCTGGCGACGGTGGTGATGACCGCGGCGCTGGTGGGGATGACGGTGCTGGTGGGGCGGCCGCTGCTGCTGAAGGCGGTGGCCTCGCTCGAGCAGAGCGGCGAGCCGATTGGCCGCAGCGCGGTCGCCTATGCGCTGATCGCGCTGCTGCTGATGGCGATGCTCGCCGAGGGGATCGGGATCCACGCGGTGTTCGGCGCCTTCCTCGCCGGGCTGGTGGTGCCGCACGACTCGAAGCTGGCGCTGGCGCTGCAGGAGAAGCTGGAGGACGTGGTGATGATCGTCTTCCTCCCTCCGTTCTTCGCCTTCTCGGGGATGCGGACCCAGCTGGGGCTGGTGGCGGGCCTCGAGCCGTGGCTGTGGACGATCGCGCTGATTGCGGTGGCGAGCCTGGGGAAGGTGGGGGGCACCGTCACCGCGGCGAGGTTCACCGGCTACTCGTGGCGCGACTCGACCTCGCTGGGGCTGCTGATGAACACCCGCGGCGCGGTGGGGCTGGTGGTGCTGAACATCGGGCTGGACTTGAAGATCCTCTCGCCGACCGTGTTCGCGATGATGGTGCTGATGGCGGTGACGACCACCTTCGCGACGCCGCCGATCCTCAAGTGGGTCCGGCGGGCGCCGGGGTAGCTACGCGGTGGCGATGAACAGGGTGTGCCGCTTGAGCGCCCGGGAGCTGGCGGTGAAGCCGGCGTTCTCGAGTCGCTTGACGAAGCGCTGATCCGGCCCGGCGGACCAGACGACGAACACCCCTTTCGGGTGGAGCGCGGCCCGGGCGAGCGCGAGCCCGTGATCGTCGTAGAGCGAGTCGTTCGAGTCGGCGGTCATCGCGGTCGGCCCGTTGTCGACGTCGAGCAGGATCGCGTCGAACGGGCCCGACTTGTAGACCTTGCGGACGTCGCGGGCGATCACCTGCACCCGGGGATCGTCGAGCGGAGTTCCCGCCAGCGGCGCCAGCACGCCCTTGTTCCAGTCGATCACCGCCTGGGACAGCTCGGCGACGGTGACCGAGGCGCTGGCGGGCACCCGATCGAGCACCGCCCGCAGGGTGAACCCCATGCCCAGCCCGCCGATCAGCACCCGCCGCGGGACCCGGGCGACGCACGCCGCCTCGGCCATCGCCTCCTCGGAGCCGGTCGATCGGCTGCTCATCAGGGTCTTGCCGTCGACCCGGATCGCGAACTCGACATCGCGCTGCTGGAGCGTGAGCAGCGAGCCTCCCGGCGCGTGCGAGGTGGCCAGCGTCTTCCAGGGCTTCATCCGATCTCCCGGGCGAAAAAGGCAGAGTGCGCGGCGAGCTGCTTCAGGTAGCCGTCGACGTCGGCGCGCGCCCGGGCCGACAGCTTCGCCGCGGGCACCACGTGCTCTTCCGGCACGTAGCGGAAGGTGAAGTTGACCCGCCGGGTCTCGAAGTCTTCGACGTTGAGGGTGAAGTGCCGCTTCGCCTTGTGATCGACGCGCTGGACGCGGTGGAAGAGCCGGCGCTTGAAGCGATCGCCGCCGAAGATCTGCAGC
>JAGSPQ010000353.1 GCA_018262385.1 Myxococcaceae bacterium
CTCTACGGGGTGCGGCCGTTCAGCGGGGCGAACCTCAACGAGCTGGCGCACGCCACCAACCTCGGCCGGATTCCGCCCGCCCCGAAGGGCTCGCCGGTGCCGGCGTGGATCCACCGGGTGATCGAGCAGGGGCTGGCGGTCGACCCGGCGAAGCGGCACCCGTCGATGGCCGCGCTGCTGTTCGCGCTCTCCAACGATCCGGCGCGGGTGGTGCGCCGCCGGGCGACGATCGCGCTCGCGGTGCTCGGCCTGCTCGCCGGCGGCACCTTCCTCGGCTGGCTCCAGGTGCGGCAGGCGCGGGTCTGCCGGGGCGCCGAGCTGAAGCTGAAGGGGGTGTGGGACGAGGAGCTCAAGGCCCGGGCGGGGAAGGCGTTCGAGGCCACCGGCAAGTCGTACGCGGGGCCGTCGTGGGCCAACGCGCGTGACGCGCTCGATGCCTACGCCCGCCAGTGGACCGCCGCCCGCACCGAGACCTGCGAGGCGACCCGCATCCGCGGCGAGCAGACCGAGGCCCAGCTGCTGCTGCGGATGACCTGCCTCGATCGCCGGCTCGACGAGCTCGGGGCGCTGGCCAGCGCATTCACCGCGGCCGACACCAGCGTGCTCGACCAGTCGGCCGCCGCGGTCACCAAGCTCTCGCCCCTCGACGGCTGCGCCAACCTCAAGGGCCTGCAGGAACGCCGGCAGGTGCCGCCCGAAGCGCAGGAGGCGGTCGCGCGGCTGGGCCAGGCGCTGGCGCAGGGGCGGGCGCTGGTCGCCACCGGGAAGTTCGCCCAGGCGCGCGAGCGGATCGCGCCGGCGCTGGTCGAGGCGACGCAGCTGAAGCTGCCGGGCCCGCAGGCCGAGGCCCAGGCGACGCTGGGAGAGCTGGAGAGCGAGGCGAGCAACTGGGCCGCGGCGCGCGACGCGTTCGAGAAGTCGGTGCGCTTCGCCCAGGCCGCGGCCGACGACGAGACTTCCGCCCGATCGCTCGCCTCGCTGGTGACGCTGGTGGGCTGGCGGCTCGAGCGGCCCGCCGAGGGGCGCACCCTGGCGTCGATCGCGCTGGGGATCGTGGAGCGGATGGGTGGCGACGAGCGGGTGGAGGCGAAGCTGGCCGAGAGCCTGGGCGACGCCGAGTGGCAGGCGGGCGAGCGCAAGGCCTCGCTGGCCGGCTACCGCAAGGCGCTGGCGGCGATGATCCGCCTGCAAGGGTCCGACAGCGCGGACGTCGCCCGGCTGCGATCGTCGGTCGGCTGGGTGCTGATGGAGCAGGGCGAGCTGACCGAGTCGCGCAAGGAGTTCGAGCAGTCGCGCGCGATCCGCGAGAAGGTGCTCGGCCCGGATCATCCCTCGCTCGCCAGCACCTGGAACGAGCTCGGCTCGCTCGCCGACAGCCTGGGCGACGCCGAGGAGGCGGTGCGCTGCATGGAGCGCGGCCTGGCGGTCGAGCTGCTCGCGGTGGGCGACGACTCGGTCGGCGCGATCCGCAAGAAGCTCGGGCTCGCCGAGCAGCTGCGCAAGGCCGACCGCGCCGCCGAGGCATTCGTCTTCCTGCGCCAGGCCGAGGCCACCCTCGCCCGGCACCCCGAGGCGTCCCCCTCGACCCGGATGCAGGCTGAGCGGATCGCCGCGGTGCTGGAGGCCGCCCAGGGCCGCCACGCCGAGGCGGTGAAGGCCGCCCGCAAGGCGCTGCTCACCGCCGAGATCGGGATGGGGAAGGATCACCCCTACACCGGGCTGATCGCCCGCGACCTCGCCCGCAGCCTGGCCGAGCTGAAGCTGCACGCCGAGGCGCTCGAGAACTACGACCGGTACCTGGGCGTCGAGGACAAGGTCGGCGGCGGCGGGCCGGAGTACGCGCTGGCGATCGCCGAGAGCGCCCGGCCGCTGCTGGCGCTCGGGCGGACGAAGGAGGCGCTCGCGCGGCTCGAGCGGGCGGTGGCGCTGATGCCGTGGGAGAAGGGCAACCACCCCCGCGCCGCCCTGGTGCACTTCGCCCTCGCCGACGCGCTCTGGACCTCGGGCGGCGACCAGGCCCGCGCCCGGACCCTCGCCACCGAGGCGCTCCACCGGATGAAGCCGAAGGACGCGGCGGTGGTCGAGGCGTGGCTCGCCAAACACTGAGGCGCCGCTACCGCAGGTCGTAGCGGGTGAGCACCGGGTAGTGGTCGGTGGTGTTGGTCCCGTACCCCGGCACGTACCCGTCGACCCGCAGCACCCGCGCCGACCCGGCGACGAACCGCTGGGCCAGCTGCGAGGTGACGAGGTGATGGTCGATCGTCGAGGAGAAGTTCACCGTGGTCGAGGTGTGGGCCGCGCTCAGCGCGTCGGTGGTGAAGCGGTAGCCGGGATCCGCCACCAGCGGGCCGAACGGGCTCGGGCTGCCGCGGTAGGTCGACTGGTCGATGTCGTCGTTCAGGTCTCCCACCACCAGCACCCAGCTGCGGGGGTACTGCGCGTCGAGGTGCTGCTTGAGCGCCGCGGCCGCAGTGACCCGCCGCTGGTAGCCGTCGAGGTTCGCCATCGCCTTGAAGTGCGCCACCAGCACCACCAGGGTCCGCGGCTTGCCGTTCTCGCTGAAGCTCAGCTTCACCTCCAGCGGCGGCCGCCCGGCGAAGGACCAGGCCGCCTCGGTGAGCACCACCCGCGCCGAGTCGACGGTGAAGCGCTGGCGGTAGACCAGCGCGACCTTCTGTTCCCGCGCGCTGTAGTACTGGGCGCCGCCTGTGACCCGGGGGTCGGTGACGAGCAGCCCGCGGTGGCCGGGCAGCTTCGCCATCAGCGCGGCGAACGCCTCCTCCGAGACCACCTCGACCAGGCCGACCAGGTCGAGATCGAGCTGGGCAAGCACCCGGGCCACGTTGGCCTGCTGCTTCGCCTCGTCGGCCGGGCCGTTGAGCGGGTCGCCGAACCACTCCACGTTCCAGGATCCGACGTCGACGGTGTCGGCGCGCTCCTCGCGGGGCACCTTCAGCTCGGCCGAGGTCTCGGCGATCGCCGCGGGGGGGGCCTCGACCTCCCCCTCGAAGGCGAGCTCTCCGGGACCACAGGCGGCGAGGAGGATCAGCAGGCCCGGCAGGCGCTCGAGGTTCATGGTGCGGCGCAGGGTGCTCCGGGCTGGACCTCGGCAACAGGTCCAGTCCTGCCATTTCGCATGTACCAGTTGGCGTGGTATCGATTTGCCGGTGCGTTCCTGGGAGCTCTCGCTGGCGCTGGATCGCAAGTCCCACCGGCCGCTGCCCCAGCAGCTGGTGCTGGCGCTGGTGGAGGAGATCCGCCGCGGGCGGCTCGAGCCCGGAGAGCCGGTGCCGGGGACGCGCAGCCTGGCGAGGACCCTCGGGGTGCACCGCAACACGGTGGTCGCCGCCTTCGAAGAACTGCTCGCCCAGGGCTGGCTCGAGACCACCCGCGCCTCGCATACCCGGGTGACCCGCAGCCTCCCCGTCGCGGACGATCCGTCGGCCCACACCCGGTCGCGGGCGATGGGGTTCGCGCTGCGGCCCTGGGGGAACTCGGCCCGCGCGTTCGAGGCGGTCCCGGCCGGGGTGCTCGACTTCACCGGCGGGCTGCCCGACGCCCGGCTGTTCCGGGCCGACCTGCTCGCCCGCGCCTACCGCCGGTCGCTCAAGCGCTCGAAGGGGAAGCTGCTCGGCTTCGGCAGCCCGGCCGGAGATCTGCGGCTGCGCGAGCGGCTGGCGGCGATGCTGGCCGCGCGCCGCGGCCTCGCCGTCACGGCCGAGGATCTGCTCGTCACCCGGGGCAGCCAGCTCGCGCTCCACCTGCTGTCGCTGGCCCTGGTTCGGGAAGGGGACACCGTCGCGGTCGAGTCGCCCGGCTACCCCTCGGCGCGCGAGGCCTTTTGCCTGCTCGGCGCGAAGCTGCTGCCGATCAAGGTCGACGGCGAGGGGCTGGACGTCGAGCAGCTCGAGCGCGCGCTCGAGCGGACGACGATTCGCGCCCTCTGCCTCACCCCCCACCACCAGGATCCGACCACGGTGACCCTGTCGGCGCGGCGGCGGCTCGCCCTGCTCAGCCTCGCCCGCCGGCACCGGTTCGCGATCATCGAAGCCGACTACGACTACGAGTTCCAGTTCGACGGCGCCCCGGTGCTGCCGATGGCCAGCACCGATCCCCACGGGGTGGTGGTCTACGTGGGGACGCTCTCGAAGGCGCTCGCGCCGGGGCTGCGGATGGGGTTCGTGATCGCGCCGCCCCCGCTGCGCGCCGCGCTGATCGCCGTGCGCGGGCAGGTCGATCGCCAGGGAGACCTCGGGCTCGAGCACGCGGTGGCCGAGCTGCTCGAGGACGGCGAGGTGCTGCGCCACTCGCTGCGGGCGCGGCGGATCTTCCATGCCCGGCGCGACCTGCTGGTCCGCCTGCTGCGCACCCACCTGAATGACGCGCTCTCCTTCGAAGTGCCCCGCGGCGGCCTTGCGCTCTGGGCCCGGGTCGCCAAGGGGATCGACGTCGAGCGGTGGGCGGCGGCGAGCCTGCGCGCCGGGGTCCGCTTCTTCACCGGCCGGCAGTACGCGCCCAGCGGGCGGCCGCTGCCCTTCGTCCGGCTCGGGTTCGGCCACCTCGACGAGCCGGAGCTGCGCGAGGCGGTGCGGCGGATGGCGAAGGCGCTCCCGGCGCGGTGAAGCCTCAGCCCGGAAGGAGGAAGGCGCGGGTGGACATCAGCGGGGTGCGGCCGATCGCGTAGATCCCGAGCGCGATCAGCACCAGCGCGGTGCCGATCGCAATCACCGGCAGCCGGTAGCCGGGGGTGGCCGACTTCTTGTTGCGGGTGATCAGCACCTGGGCCAGCACCGCCGCCACCACCATCGTCACGATGTGGCCGATCATCGCCGGGTACCAGTCGCGCATCGCCACCAGCGCCAGGCCCACCAGCACCTGCAGGTGGAGGGTGCCGAGGAACACCGAGCCGCTGATCCGGGCCGGCTTCGAGAACGCCTTCTTCTGGACCAGGCCGAGGATGCAGATGGCGAGGCTGACCACCCCCGCGAGGAGGACGAGGTAACGCAGGCCGGAGTGGGCGTTGTACAGAGCGATCATCCGGCGCGAATAACAAAAAAGCCGCCGGCCCGTCCCTCAAACCTTCGGCGGGATGTCCCCCAGCACGCACAGCGCGATCACCGGCGAGAAGAGCGAGGCCAGCACCGCGGCGTAGAGGGCTCGTCGGCACCGCGATCGCCAGTCCGAAGAGCCCCAGCACCACCGCCCGGCGGAAGGTGCCGGGGGGCAGCCGCCCGAGGGTCCGGTGCTCCAGCCTCCGCCAGCTCAGGTGGGGCAGCTTCTGGGTGCTCACCTGCCAGCGGATCACCGGCGTCGAGATCACGCAGGTCATGAACGGCAGCATGAAGCAGGTGGCGATCGTGTCGAGCACGATGCTCTGCGCGCCCCACAGTGGAACCTCGGCCAGCTTCCGGAACGCGAGCCAGGCGATCCCTGCGTTGATCCCGACGTTGATCACCGCCGCGCCCAGGCCTTGCTCGCCCAGCAGGAACACCAGGTGGCGGCGGGTCATGGCCGCTGTTTATCAAAGCCCAAAAGGAGAGCAGTCATGGCAATCGGCATTCAGAGGAGAAAGCTGGACCCCGGGACGCTCGCTCAGCCCGAGCGGCGCTGGGATCCATTCGAGGAGCTGGAAGGTCTGACCCGCTGGGACCCGTACCGTGAGTTCACCTTCCCGCTGACGGGGCGCCCCGAGGGGTTCGTTCCCGACTTCGACGTGAAGGAGACCCACCAGGCCTACGTCTTCCGGGCCGACCTGCCCGGGGTGAAAGAAGGCGATCTCGACATCTCGCTCGAGGGCAACCGGCTGACCATCTCGGGCGATCGCGAGGAGGAAGAGCGCGAGGACACCGATCGGTACTTCACCTGCGAGCGCAGCTGCGGCGCGTTCACCCGCACCTTCACCCTGCCCAACGACGTCGAGGCCGAGCGCGCCGAGGCCCTGCTCAAGAACGGAGTGCTGACCCTCAAGGTGCCCAAGGCCCCGGAGCGGCAGGCCCGGCGGATCCAGGTCAAGGCGAGGTCCGGCCCCCAGAAGGACCAGACGCGCTCGTGAGCCCAGCGGCGGTGCTTTGCGCGCAGGCGCGGAAAATGCCGGCCAATCGGGTTGGCAGGGCCTTTGGATGAGTAACGGTGATGTCCGAGAAACTTCGGCGCCGGTGGATGGGCGCCTCCCTGCTGTACCCCTTCGCCGCCGCGGCCTTCACCGTCGGGCTGTCGGTGCTGTTGATCGGGCTGCAGGAGAGCCCGCTGCGGGCCACCGTGATCTGCGGCGCGCTGCTGGTGGCGGCGCTGGGCGGGATCGCGACGGCCCGGCGAGAGGCCGCGGTCACCTCGCTGTGCACCGTCGACGCGCTCACCGGCCTGCCCAACCGGCGCTACTTCGAGCAGTCGCTGCAGCGGGAGCTGGTCCGCGCCCAGCGCACCGGTGCGCCGATCGCCCTGCTGGTGATCGACGTCGACGCGCTGAAGACCATCAACGATCGGCTGGGGCACCACGCCGGCGACGCCGCGATCCGGGTGGTGGCCGACGCGCTGCGCGGTACCTGCCGGGGCTCCGACCTTCCCGCCCGCTGGGGGGGAGACGAGTTCGCGGTGCTCGCGCCCAACACCGACGCCGAGCAGGCCCAGGCGCTGGTGCAGCGGATCACCGCCGCCCTGCCGCTGCAGTCGGCGGTGGGCCACGCCGAGGCGCGGATCAAGGGTCAGCCCTGCGCGGCGGTGGTGTCGGCGAGCATCGGGTTCGCGATCGGCAGCGCCGCTCAGCCGGTGACGCTCTGGCCGGGCACGCTCTTCGGCGCCGCCGATCGGGCGATGTACCGGGTCAAGTGCAGCCGCACTCCGGGCCGGCGAGGGCTGCCCCGCCGACTGCTGGAGTGGAAATAGAAGCGGGAACTCTGCCGTTGCCCAATGGAAGGGGACCGGGAAGTGTCGATGACCAAGCTCATTCTCGTCGTCGAGGACACCCCGGAAATCCGCGAGGCGGTGGCGGAGATCCTCGCCCAGGAGGGCCACTCGACCATCGAGGCGGCGGACGGGCGGGAAGCCCTCGCCGCGCTGCGGGGTGGGGCGAAGGCGGATCTGATCCTGCTCGACCTGATGATGCCCGGGATGGGGGGCCTCGAGTTCCGCGAGCAGCAACTGCGCGATCCGCTGCTGGCGGACATCCCGGTGATCCTGATGACCGCGGTGCGAAAAATCGACGCCGAAGCGCTGCGGCTGAGCCACCTGCTGCTCAAGCCGTTCGGCCCGGCGCAGCTGCTCGACGCAGTCAACGCTGCGCAAAAGTAGCCGCGGCCGCAAATGTGCAGTTGACCGGCCTGCACTTCGACGGAAGGGGACGTGGGATGGAACCTCACTCCGAAGCACAGGACGAGTTCGGCGATTTGTCGGCTGAGATTCTTCACCTGCGGGCCGCGCTGCGGGCGCTGGAGCCGGAAGACATCGACAAGCTGGGCGACGGGCTGCGGCGGTTGCGGGAGACGCTCGCCGCGCTCGACGAGCGGCTCCTGGTGGGCGGCCCGATGCCTTCCCGGCTGTGGCGGTCCACCTGGGCCCAGGCGCTGGCGGCAGCCGAAGCGGGGTACCGGGAAGCGCACGCCGCGCTGGTGGCCGACGAGTCGGTCGAGGCCCGCGAGCGCTGCACCCAGGCGATCCGCGCCTACGACAAGCTGCTGGCGATGTTCCCCCCGCCGACCGGCACCTGAGCAGACGGCTGGCGTGGTTGTTGCTCGAGGGGCCCCCACACCACCCGGGGGCGAATGCTTTCAGTGACGAGAGAGAAGGGCAGCGGGCAGATCGTCCTGTGCAGCCACGGAATGCTCGACGACACCGCGGTGACCGCGCTGATCGATGCTCTGGCGCTGACTCCCGAGCACGCGTCGGTGCGGGTCGATCTGTCGCGGGCGGAGGTCGCGACCGCCGACTGCCTGCGCCGGCTGGCGATTGCGCTGGCCAAGCGCTCGGGCAAGGTGAAGTTCCTCGGCCCGACCTGGGCCACCGGAGGGCGGCCGGCGCGCTAATGCTGCGCCCCCCCCGCAGTTACTGCGGGAGGGTAGAGGCGGTGGAGGCCGCGATCGCCGCGTACTCCTTCAGCTTGTACTGAATCTTCCGCACGCTGATCCCCAGCACCTCGGCGGCCTGGGAGGTCGACCCGCCCACCAGCTCGAGCGTCTTCAAGATCGCTTCCCGCTCGATCACGTTCAGCGGAGCGCCGGGCAGCAGGCCCGCGGTCTTGGTCTCGGCGCGAGCGCTCGCGCTCGAAGGCGCCAGGTCGTCGGAGTTGAGGATCTCGCTGTGCGACAGCACCACTCCGCGCTCGACCACGTTGCTCAGCTCGCGCACGTTGCCCGGCCAGTTGTACGACAGCAGGGCGTTGAGGGTGCCGGGCGCCAGGCCGGTGATCTTCTTCTCGTGCTCGGCGCAGTACTTCTGGATGAAGAAGGAGACCAGCAGCGGGATGTCGGACTTCCGCTGCCGCAGGGGGGGCAGGGTGACCGAGACGACGTTGAGCCGGTAGAAGAGGTCCTCGCGGAACTTGCCCGCGCGCACCGCGCCTTCGAGGTCCTTGTTGGTGGCGGCGACCAGCCGGACGTCGACCTTCACCGTCTGGGTCCCGCCGACCCGCTCGAACTCGTGCTGCTGCAGCACCCGCAGCAGCTTCACCTGCATTCCGGAGGAGATGTCGCCGATCTCGTCGAGGAACAGCGTCCCTCCGTTGGCGAGCTCGAACCGGCCTTCGCGGCGGCCGATCGCTCCGGTGAAGCTGCCCTTCTCGTGGCCGAACAGCTCGCTCTCGAGCAGGCTCTCGGACAACGCGGCGCAGTTGACCTTCACGAACGGCTTGTCGCGGCGGGTCGACTCTTCGTGAATCGCCTGTGCGATCAGCTCCTTGCCGGTGCCGGACTCGCCGAGGATCAGCACGGTGGCCCGGGTCGGCGCGGCCCGCTTGATCACGTCGAACACCGAATGGAGCTCGGGGCTCTCGCCGACGATGTTGGTGTACTGCTGCTTCTTTCCCAGGCGATCGCTGAGCAGCTGCACGTCCTGGCGCAGCCTGCGCTTCTCGACCGCCTTCTCGACCGCCGCCAAAACCGCGGTGATCTCGATGGGCTTGACCAGGTAGCCCTCGGCGCCGATCCGCATCGCCTCGACCGCCTGCTCGATGCTGGCGAAGGCGGTCATCATGATGAAGCTGGAATCGGAGCCGAGGTCGCGGGCTCTTCGAAGCAGCGAGATGCCGTCCAGCTTCGGCATCCGTACGTCGCACAGCACCGCGGAGGGGTGGAACTCCTGAATCTGCTTCAGCCCTTCTTCGCCGTCGGCTGCTTCCGCAACCTCGAAGCCCTCTTCACTGAGAATGGTGCGTAGGGCTTCTCGCGCATTTTGCTCGTCGTCCACGACGAGGATCCGGGTCATCACCTTGTTGGTTTCTGCAGTCATTCCGACCTCCACCCCGCAAAAAACGCTGCCGTCCGTCTCAACCGCCTGAGTAACCGGCCCGGCCGCGCGTTGCCGAGAGTCGACGTGCGAAAAACAGGCCGGACCCCGGTTCTCATCCCGTGCGGCTTCTTAGGCCGCGCTGTGCAGATCTGCGCAGCATTGTGCGCATTTGCGCCGAGGGGCCCGCGTTGGCGCCGCGGGGCCCGAGGCAGCGCCCGGCGGAGGCTTTCGTTACCGATGGCGGCGGATCCTTCCCAGCAGGTAACCGACGATGGCGAGGTTGATCAGCAACACCGCGATCCGCTCGCCAGCGGTGTGGTCCACCAGCGCCGCCACTTCGAAGGGCAGCAGCCCGCTCGAGGCGGCGACCACCAGCCAGGCGCCCCAGTCCTTCCCGGTGTGGAGCGCCCAGGCTTCGAGGAGCAGCACCGCGGCGTCGAGGAGGAGCGCTCCGGTCATGATCCAGACGTGGGAGCCGTGGAGAAGGGTGACCGCGAAGGCCGAGATCTGCAGCGCCAGCGCGCTGGTCGCTTCGTGGTGGTACTGGGTGGCGAAGGACTCCGCGCGGTTCACCACCCCGGTGAGCGCGAGGTACGCCAGCACCCCCCCGAGCGCGGCCGAGATCAGCGCGCGCACCAGCTTGTAGAGGATGATCAGCCGCAGGGTCGCGGGGCGCTGCTGAACGCTGGACCCGTGCATGGGCGGAAGGTCCTCCGATCATGCTTACGCCCCGGCTGGTGCCTTCGCTCGCTTAGGAATTGCGCCCTTCGCGCGCTTCGACCTGGGCAATCGCGGTCTTCAGCAGCTCGAGGAAGCGCTCGAGCGGCACCCGGTGGACCTTCGCCGCCCGCTCGACGGTGAGGAACTTCCCCAGCAGCCGGCGGATCGAGAGGGTCCCGACCCGCTTGATCCCGAAGACCTCCATCACCTCGGCGATGTCGCCGTAGCGATCGAGGATCTCGGAGATGCGGGTGTCCTTGGTGATGACGAGGGGGGTGCCCATTCGGCGACCTTCTCCGAAATGGGCCGGAAAATCGCGCCAGAACGTCAGCCCGGCTGACATCCCGGGCCGGCACGAAGGAGCCGGCGGACCCGACAATTGCGCATGTCCATTCTTCGCACTGGCACCAAGGGCGCAGCGGTCGAGAATCTGCAGCTTCGGCTTCGGCGGCTCGGGCTCTACGACGGGAAGGTGACCGGGGTCTTCGGCACCAGCACCGCGCGGGCGGTGAAGCAGTACGAGACCCAGCACAGCCAGGTGGCGGATGGGTTCGTCACCGCGGCCGAGGACAAGCAGATCAAGGCGGACTCGCTGAAGGTGGGCAGTCGCAAGGGCTTCCAGGCCGGGGATCAAGGAGTCCGGGTCGCGGATCTGAATCAGGATCTGTTCGCGCTCGGGTTCTTGAGCGGCAAGGTGTCGAGCGGGTTCGGCGCCGCGACGAAGGACGCCGTGCGCCGCTTCGAGAAAGCCAATGGGCTGAAGCCCGACGGGGTGGCGGACCTGAAGACCGAGGGCCTGCTCGATCGCCAGGTGGAGCGGCTGACCGGGATGCGCCACCCGAACGTGAAGGCGCCTCCTTCCGACTACCGGCGGGTGAGCTACCGCGGGGGCCGGATGAACGTGCGCACCCAGGTGATGCTCCGCCGCGCCGAGCTCTACTGGAAGGGCGGTGCGAAGTTCAGCGTCACCCAGGGCAGCTACAGCACCGGGGTCGCGGCCAGCGCGGGCACCCACGACGGCGGCGGCGCGCTGGACCTCAGCGTCCGCGGCAAGTCGAGCGCGCAGGTGCGGCAGATGGTGAAGGCGCTGCGGCAGGCCGGCTTCGCTGCCTGGTCGCGCGGCCCCGCCGACGGCTTCTCGCCCCACATTCACGCGATCGCGATCGGCGACCGCCAGGCG
>JAGSPQ010000012.1 GCA_018262385.1 Myxococcaceae bacterium
CGCCACCCGACCCGCCAGACCCACCGCCCGAGCCGCCCGAGCCGCCCCCGCTGCCTCCGCTGCCCCCGCTGCCTCCACCGGTTCCGCCTTTGCCACCTCCGCAGGAGGATCCGAGGACGGCACAGCTCACGGCCACGACAGCGACGACGAGGAAACGCTTCATTGGTGGGTCTCTCCGGGAAAAGGCGAGACGAAATAGACGAAAACGAGGGCCAAAGGAAATCGCTTCGCAACGGCCTGCCCGACTTCGGAGCGCACGAGCTGCGCTGAAGCCAGGCCTGCCCTACTCGAAGAACTTGAGGATCGCGCCGAGGGCCAGCAGCGCCGCCAGCCCTCCGAGCACGATGATCCACGCCAGGCGGGTGGTGCTGAGCACCCCCATCTTCGACTGTGCCGCCGAAGGGTCGAGGTGGATCAGGCTCGCGTCGGGCCGCCGCCGGACCAGCTCTGCCAGCAGCGACTGAAACGCGCTGTCGACCGCGCGCACGTTGAGCTTCTTCGACTTCTGCTTTCCGCCCGGGTCCTCGTACGCCACGATCAACTGCGCGTCGTACGCCTGGTCTCCATCGGGCAGCGGTGCGACACAGAAGTGCCGCACCGCGAGCACCGGGATGTCGAGGTTCGACATCGGCCCCTTCGAGACGAGCCGATCGTCGCTGAGCGTGAGCTCGAGCGACGCCAATCCAAACTCGAGCTTGTAGAAGAGGGGGGGCGCCATCGCGCCAGCATACGTCTCGCCTCACTTCCCTGCGGCGATCGGCGGCCCGGCCCGCCGCCAGCGCTTCAGCCGCTCGCGCTGCCGCCCCACGAACGCCGAGAGGTCATCGAAGTACGAGTAGGCGACCGGCACCGCCAGCAGGGTCAGCGCCAGCGACAGCACTTGCCCGCCCACCACCACCCCGGCGGTGGCGCGGTTGAACCCGGCACCGACTCCGCGCGCGATCACCAGCGGGATCATCCCCGCCACGAACGCGAAGGTGGTCATCAAGATCGGCCGCAAGCGATCGAGGTTGCCCTTCAAGATCGCCTCTGCCCGCGGCATCCCCTGCTCGCGCAGCTTGTTGGTGTGGTCGATCTGCAGAATCGCGTTCTTCTTCACCCCTCCGAAGAGCACGAAGATCCCGAGGAAGCTGTACACGTCGAGCGCCTGCCCGAAGAGGATCACCGACAGGATCGCGAACGGCAGCGTCAGCGGCAGCGAGATCAGGATCGTGACCGGGTGCAGCCACGACTCGAACTGCGCCGCGAGGATCAGGTACATGAAGACCATCGACGCGAGCAGGCCGAGGAGGAAGCTGAGGCCCGTCTGCGCCATCAGCTTCGTCTGGCCCTGCGGCTCGACGCGATAGCCCGGCGGCAGCTGCTCGCTCTGCAGCACCCGGGCGATCTCCTGGGCGAGCGCGCCCTCGCTCACTCCCGGCGCGGCGTTGGCGAGGAAGGTCACCTGCCGCTGCCGCTGGTAGCGATCGATCGACGCGGGCCCTTCTCCCCGCTTCAGTTGCACCACGTCCGCCAGCAGCACCTGCCCCACCTTGCTCGAGGGCACGGTGAGCAGCCGCAGCGCGTCCTCGTTGGTGCGGTAGCGATCGGTCGCCTGCACCACGATGTCGTACTGCTCCGAGCCCTCGGCGTAGCTCGAGACCTTCTGCCCGCCGACCAGCAACTGCAGCGCCGAGGCCACGTCGGCCACCTGCACGCCGAGATCCGCGGCGCGATCGCGATCGACGCTCACCTGCAGCTCGGGCTTGCCGACCACCAGCGAAGAGTCGACGTCCACCACTCCGGGGAGCGCGCGGATCTTCTCCAGCACCCGCTGATTGAGCGCGGTCAGCACGCCGAGGTCCGGGCCAGAGACGAGGTACTGGATCCGCGCGGTGGACTGGGTCCCGCCGAACTCGTTCACGTCGGCGATCGAGAACCGGATCTCGCGCGGCAGCGTGGGGAAGATCTGCTCGCGGACCTCTTCCTTGATCTGGTCCTGGGTCTGCTTGCGCGTCTCGGGCGGCGACAGCTTGACGTAGATGTTGGCCAGGTTCGCGGTGCGCTGGTCGTCCGCGCCGACGGTGACCAGGGTGGCGATCACGTGGGGCATCGCGCGCAGCCGGCGGGCCACCCGCTCGGCCTCCAGCGCGCTCGCCGCCACGCTGCGCCCCTCGGGCAGCCGCGCCACCACCTCGAACTGGGCGCGATCGTCGATCGGCAGAAAGCCCTTTCGCGCCACGGCCGCCAGCGGCACCACCGAGCCGAGCGCGAGGATCGACGCGATCGCCACCACCCAGCGGTGGCGCATCACGAACGCCAGCCCCCGGCCATAGACCCGCTCGATCGGGTCGTAGAACCGGTGGGCGAGCCGCTCGAGCCTCGTCGGCGCGTGAGGCTTGAGCCACTTCGACGCCAGCATCGGAGTGAGGGTGAAGCTGACGAACAGCGAGACCGCGATCGCGAACGACATCGTGATCCCGAAGCTCGAGAGGAACCGCCCCGGCACTCCGCCGATGAACGCGATCGGCAGGAAGACGGCGATCAGCGACAGGGTGGTGGCGGTCACCGCCATCCCGATCTCGCGGGTGCCGGCAATCGCCGCTTGCTTCGGCTCGAGCGCCTTCTCGGCCACCTGCCGGTAGATGTTCTCCAGCACCACGATCGCGTCGTCGATCACGATCCCCACCGCCAGCGCGAGGGCGAGCAGGGTGATGGTGTTGAGCGTGTAGCCCTGGATCCGCATCAGCGCGAAGGTGCCGATGATCGAGGTCGGGATCGCCACCGCCGCGATCACCGTGCTGCGCAGGTTGCCGAGGAAGATCAGCACCACGATCGCCGCGAAGATCGCCCCCAGCACCAGGTGCTCGTTCACCGCGGCGATCCCGGTGCGAATCACCTGCGACTGATCGCGCTGCACCTGCAGCCCGAAGCCGGGCGGCAGCTCCCTGGAGATCAAGTCCAGGCGCGCCCGCACCGTGTCGACCACCTCGACGGTGTTGGTGCCCGACTGCTTGCGCAGCGCGAGCAGCACGGTGGGCTCTCCATTCCAGTTGGCGGCGGTCTCGACGTCCTCCGCGCCGTCCTCGACCTGGGCGATCTCCGCGAGCCGGATCGCCCGGCCCCCCTGCTGGCGGACGATGATCGTGCCCAGCTCTTCGACCGAGCGCACCCGCCCGCTGACCCGCAGGGTGAGGAAGTCGCGGCTGACGTCGAGCCGGCCGGCCGGCAAGGTCGTGTTCTGAGCGGCGATCGCCCGCGCCACTTCCCGCGCCGGCAGGCCCAGCGCCCGCAGCCGAACCGGGTCGAGCTTCACGTTTATCTGCCGCAGCCGCCCGCCGATGATCCGCACGTCGCCGACGCCGCTCAACGACTCCAGCCGGCGCTGCACCACCCGGTCGGCCAGATCGGTCAGGTCGCGGGTCGAGGCCTCCTCGGGCCCGTTGAGCGCGATGTAGAGAATCGGCTGCGCGTCGGGATCCAGCTTCTGGATCACCGGCGGCTCGATGTCCGCAGGCAGCTGGCCGAGCGCGGCGTTGATCTTCTGCTGCACCTCCTGGGCGGCGACGTCGATGTCCTTCTCGAGCAGGAAGATCACCACCACCTGCGAGACGCCCTCGGCCGAGAAGCTGCGCAGCTCGTCGATGCCCGAGATGGTGTTCACCGCCCCTTCGATCGGATCCGAGATCTCGGTCTCCACGTCTTCCGGCGAGGCGCCCGGCAGCCGGGTCGTCACCACCACCGCGGGGAAGTCGATCTTCGGAAACTGATCGACCCCCAGCTGCCGGTAGAAGACGCCGCCGACCACCAGGATCAGCAGGCTGAGCACGCTGGCGAACACCGGGCGGTTCACACACAGCTGAGCGAGCCATTGCATCGTGTCCTCTCAGCGCCTTGCCGACGGCGCGTTGACGACTTTCACCGGCGCTCCATCGCGGAGCTTCGAAGGAGGCTCGAGCACCACCCACTCGCCGTCCTTCAGCTCTTCGAGCAGCGCGATCCGCCCCTCGAAGGTGACCCCGGTTCGCACCACCCGCTCGACCGCCTTCCCGTCGCGGACGAGGAACAGCCGGCGCACGTTCCCCTCGCTCCGGATTGCATCCAGCGGAACCGTCGGCAGCCGCTCTTCGCCGATTCGCAGCGCGACAGTGGCGAACATCCCCGGCAGCAGCAGCCCTTCGGGGTTGGGGGCAAACGCCTCGATGATCCGATCGCGCGTCTCGGGCCGCAGCGCCGGGCTGACCAGGCGCACCGTCGCCGGAAACGTCCGGCCCTCCCAGGTGGAGACCTCGAGCTGCAGCTGCTGGCCGATCCGCACCAGCCCCACCACCGGCTCGGGGACGCTGATTGTCACCCGCGCCGGATTGATCGAATAGACGCTCGCCACCTTGGTCTGCGGCTGCACGTACTCGCCGACGTTGACGAAGCGCTCGCCGACCAGTCCGGCGATCGGAGCGCGGATCACCGTCTCGCCCTCGTGGGTGGCGGCGAGCGCGGCGTTGGCCCGGGCCGCGCTCGCCTGCGAAGCCTGGGCGGCGCACTCCGCGGCCAGCTTGTCGTGCTCGGCTTGCGAGATGGCGCCCTTCGACAGCAGGGTGTCGGCGCGCTCGCACTCGACCTGCGACGCCTGGGCCTGTCTCTTCGCCGCCCGGGCCTCGGCGCGCGCCGCCTTCGTGCTCAAGCCGGCCGCCCTGGCGTCCACCACCACCATCACCGCGCCGGCGGCCACCGGGTTGCCGCGCTCGACCCGGGTCTGGGTGACGCGCCCGGAGACGTTGGCCGCCACGTCCGACTGGCGGTCGGCGACCACGCTTCCGGTGAGGACGAGAAAGCGCGGCATCTGCGCCACCCGCACCGGCGCGATCGTCACCTCCAGCGGCGCCTGCTGCGGGCCGGCGTCGACCGCGTCCTCACCTCGAGTCTGGCAGGCGCAGACGAGCAGCCCCAACACCAGCGGGGCGGTGGCGCGGCCCAACCCATGGAGATCGGCTCGGCTCATCATGTGTCGAGACGACAACGGTGCACGCACTGGGCCGCCTCGAGGCCCGCGCACGCCCGCGCAAAATTCGCTGCGCCGCGCGGGCGTCTTTCAGCGCACCCCGTGCCGCAGGTACGCGATCAGCGCGCGCTTCTCGTCGTCCGGCAGCCCGCGACAGGTCATCCAGTGTCCGCCCGCTCGCTGTCCGTCGCCGGCGTCCGCTGCGCGCGGCGCCAGACAGAACAGCTCCTCGAGGCCGTTGACGCTGCCGTTGTGCAGCAGCCGCTGGGTGGCGAACAGCCCGGTGAGCCGGGGCGCCTTCACCCCGCGGGTAATCGACTCGGGCCCGGCGCGCAGTCCGCAGCAGGCGTACCCGTCGGGACCCGGGGCGTAGATCTTCGCGTAGGCGTCGTCGGTCTCGAGCTCGGCGAAGGTGTAGACCCGGGTGCCGCCGCCATGCGGGCCGTCGTGACACTTCGCGCAGCCGCGCTCGCCGAACAGCCGAGCCCCCTCCTCCACCCGAGCGTCCGCCACCGGCGCGGGCGAGCGCAGGCGGTAGATGTAGTCGCGCAGCGGAATCAGCTGCTCCTGGGTCCACGCCGGCCCCACCCCGATCGCGACGAAGCCCTCGATGAACTCCATCAGCGAGTGGACGCCGCCGTTCCACGACAGCATCTCGTGCGCCATCCCGGCCCGGGCGCGCGCTTCGCTGCCGGGCAGATCCCAGAGCGGGAGGATCCGGCTCACCGTCCACACCCCGTCGTCGAGCAGCGGTGGGGTGAGGAAGTCCATCGTCCCCGGAGCGAGCGCGAGGAACCGGACCTGGTCCTCGAGCGTCAGCTGCGCGCCGGCCGAGGTGATCAGCGACAGGCCCAGCAGCCCCGCTTCCGCGCTGTAGCCCGCGCGTTCCTTCGCCGCGAGCACGTGGCGGCGCAGCGTGGCCCGCAACGCCGGAGCGGTGGTCTTGCTCTCCAGGTCGAAGCTCAGGCTCAGCGGCGCGCCGATCGAGGCGATCAACGTGCCGTAGTCGAGGCGCTCGTTGGCGGCGCCGACCGCGTACCGCCCGTCGGGCAGCCTGGCGAAGTGGCAGGCGGCGCAGGTGAACGCGTGGGTCGACAGGCTCCCGGGCGCGAGGCCGATCGGCATCCCGTCCTCGCTGGCCGGATCGGGGATCATCCCCATTGCTTCGAAGCCGCGCCCGTAGAACGCCGGGTAGTGCTTCTGGTCGAAGCGCAGCAGCCGCGAGGGCACGCCCACCGTGCCGAAGGTCTCGCGGAAGAACATCCACTTGCCGCAGCGCAGCCGGGTCGCCTCGTCGCGCGCGCCGTTCGCGTACGCCTCGCACGCCCCTTCCAGCCGCCCGGTCTCGAGCACCGCCTCCAGCGACGCATCGAGATCGTGGGTCGGCGGGGTGCCCGCCGCATCGACCGGGCGGACGTGCCGCACCGCGCACGACGCGGCGATCAGGATCAGCAGCCAGGTGCGGGGGTGCTTCATGCCGCGCGTCGCTCAGCCGACCCGATGCGGCAGCTCGTCCCACTCCGATTGATTCCACCACTCCTTCTCGACCCCGTCGCAGCGGCTGCCGAAGGCCGGGCAGATCACGCAACCCTCGCCGCGGATGATCGCCAGATCCTCGAACCCCGGGTAGCGCGCCACCAGCGCGATGCCTCCGTCGCGGGCAGCCCGCTCCTCGGCCGAGGGCTCGCGGTCGGGCAGCGCGTGCACCCCACTGCGCACCAGGCGGAACTCGGCCTCGGGCAGCAGCACCGAGTTCTCGGCGTCGAGGTGCAGCCAGAGGCCGCGCGAGTAGTCGATCGCCAGCGGCCGCACCGCCGTCATCTCGGCCCCGCTTTCGAGCAACGGCGCGAGCTGCTCGAGCAGCCCACCCAGCCGCTGGTGATCGCCGGTCAGCACGTGGATCGGGCCGCGATTCGCCGGCAGCTCGAGCTCGCGCACCAGCGCCGGAAACAGCAGCAGCTCTTCGCGGGCGTGGTGGTGGTGGCCCGCCCAGAGCTGGAAGAACGCGAGGAACCGCGCCCCATCCGCCGCCTCGCCTTTTCCTTCCCCGCGCAGCTCGACCCAGCTGCGAAAGGCGCCGAGCACCGCGTCGATCAGCACATGCTCGGCTCTGAGCTCGTCGAGGAACTTCACCCCGCGAGCTTAAACGCGGCCCGCTTACCGCTGTGCGTAGTTCTGCCGGTACTCGGCCAGGCCCGGACCCCACGCGCCCTCGCCGTCGGTGAGCGCGAACTTGTCCCACGCGCCCCACTCGCCCGACTGCAGCCCCTTCTCGTCGTAGAGCAGCCAGAGGCAGTTGGTGAGGTTCCGGTTTCCCTGCAGCTGGGCCATCCCCTCGTGCATCTGGGCCTGGACCAGCTCGGGGTTGTTGCGGAACGCGTTCGGCTCGGAGCCGCCCTCGGTCGACAGGCTCTTCGCTGAGTAGCCGAGGATGTTCTTCACCTGCGCCTCGTACCAACTGCCGGTGGCCGGGCCCCAGCCGAGCTGGCCGCGCGCGGTGCTGCCCATCTGCGACGGGCCGTCGGTGCCGGGCTGACCCATCGTGTAGGTGTGGGTCGGGATCCAGTCGCACAGCTTGACCCCGTTGGCCTGCTCGATTCCGTGGATCGCCCGCAGCAGCGCCGGGAAATAGGTCTGCGGCGCGTGGGTGCCGGTGCCGTCGGAGTCGGGCGAGCCGCAGCCCATCGGAGGGATGCCGAGCTTCACCGAGTCGCCCACCGCCTGGCGAATCACCAGCAGCGCCTGCGCCTGCCGCATCGCCGAGCGCTGCAGGTACTCGTCGCGGGGCACGCCGCGCGCGAGCAGGTTGCCCTCGAGGTTCGGCTCGTTGCCGACCTGCACCAGCTTCACTCCCATTCCCGCCAGCTGCTTCGCGCAGGACGCCATGTTCTGGAGGTCCTGGTCGCTCCACTGGTCGGGCGGCGTGCTGTTGTACATCCGCACCACCGGGGTGATGCCGTTCTCCTGCAGCTTGCGGATCAGGTTGGCGTTCGCCGCCGGGTTCGTCGGGTCCACCAGCAGGGTGCAGTAGCCGGCGCCCATCGCCTTCATCTGGTCGATGATCCGCTGCGCGCGGCCCATGTCGTTGTCGTACTGGTCGCTGCGCCAGTGCACCCCCAGCCGGCCGTTCACGCTCGCGCCGGGAGCCACCTGGTACGGCGCGTAAACCGAGCCGGCCGCCGCCGGGCCCGCGGGCGCGGTCGGATCCACCGGAGCCGGCCCGCTGGGTGCCGGAGCAGGGGCGGGGGCGGGGCCAGGAGCCGGCGCAGGGGCAGGCGCGCCGTTCACCGTCACCTTCGTCCCCTCGGTGGGAGACCAGCTCATCGCGCCGCGCTCGAAGTGCTGCACCACCACCCCGTTCTCCAGGTGCTCGTCGTCGATCGGAGCGCCCAGCGCCTTGTGGTTCTCGCCGGCGAGGTAGTGCTTGTAGAAGTCGTTGCGGACCAGGTGCGCGCCGGCCGGGCCGTCGACCACCATGCAGCGCCCCTCGGTGTCGCGCCCGCCCGCGAAGTCCTGCACCTTCAGGCCGTCCCAGTCGTGCACCGCCGTGCCGCCGCCGTTGTCCACCGGCTGGCCGAGCTCGCGGCGCGAGGCGACCGACGCGATCGCCGCCGCGCTCGCCGCCGAGACGGTCGAAGGTGCGGGCGGAGCCGCCGGCGGCACCACCGCCAGCGGAGGAGCGGGCGTGAAGCTGTCTCCCGGCAGGTGGATCACCTGCCCGACGCGGATCAGGTTGGGGTTCTTGATCTGCGGGTTCGCCTCGAGCAGCTCGCGCAGCGAGAGCTGATTGCGCGCGGCGATCGCGCTCAAGCTGTCGCCGGACTTCACCACGTAACCGCCGGCCGGCGTCTCGGCGCGGGCAGCGGTGCGGATCGGGGGCGGCGGAGGGGGACGAACGGCGACGCGCGCGACAGCCATGGTGAAGCTCCACTTCCCCTTTGGCTGATTATCGCGAGAGAGGCACGTGAGGTCCTCTTACGTTTCGCGGGAATTTCCGGCGGACTTTCGGATCCCTTTCCAGCGAATTGATCTCGTTGGCAGGGGGGGTGGGCTCGCGTATTGACCCCGCCATGCTGATTGCCCACCTCACCGCTGCCCTGCTGTTCGCCGCGCCGGCCCCCGCTGCCGCGCCCGCCGCTCCCAAACCCTTCACCTTCGTCACCGAGGCCGAGGGCCTGCGCGAGTACGCGCTGCCCAACGGACTGCGGGTGGTGCTCGTCCCCGACTCGAGCAAGCCCACCGTCACCGTCAACCTCACCCTCTTCGTCGGCAGCCGCCACGAGGCCGGCGGCGAAGGCGGGATGGCGCACCTGCTCGAGCACCTGTTGTTCAAGGGCACCCCGAAGACGCCGGACGCGAAGCAGGCGATCTCGGATCACGGCGCGGACGCAAACGGGACCACCTGGTTCGACCGCACCAACTACTACGAGTCGATGCCCGCCTCCGACGCCAACACCGAGTGGGCGATCCGGTTCGAGGCCGACCGGATGGTGAATGCGTTCATCGCGAAGAAGGATCTCGACTCGGAGATGACGGTGGTCCGCAACGAGTTCGAGATGGGCGAGAGCGACCCCTCGAACGTCCTCAACGAGCGGGTGATGGCCGCGGCGTTCCAGTGGCACAACTACGCGCACTCGACGATCGGCCCGAAGAGCGACATCGAGCAGGTTCCGATTGCGCGGCTGCAGTCGTTCTACAAGCGCTACTACCAGCCGGACAACGCGATGCTGGTGATCGCCGGCAAGTACGACGAGGCGAAGGTCTTCAAGTGGATCGCCGACTCGTTCGGGAAGATCCCGCGCCCGAAGGATCGCCAGTGGCCGACCTACACCATCGAGCCCGCCCAGGACGGCGAGCGCGCGGTGTTCGTGCGGCGCGCGGGCGGAGTGCCGACGCTGATGGCGGGCTGGCACGTGCCGGCCGGCACCGACCCCGAGTTCGCGGCGATCGACGTGCTCACCCAGGTGCTGGGCGACGCGCCCAGCGGCCGGCTGCACACCGCGCTGGTCGAGTCGAAGAAGGCGGCCCACGTCGGCTGCAGCAACTACCAGCTCAAGGACCCCGGCTACCTCTACTGCCAGGTCGAGCTGAAGCCGGGCGACAACGTCGACGCCGCGCGCTCGACGCTGCTGTCGATCTCCGAGGGGCTGGGCGCCAAGCCGGTCACCAGGGAGCAGACCGAGCGGGCGAAGGCCACCCTGCTCAAGCAGCTCGAGCTGGTGCTCAACTCGTCCGAGCGAATCGGCCTCATCCTCTCGGAGTGCGCCGCGATGGGCGACTGGCGGATGCTGTTCGTCCACCGCGATCGGCTCAAGGCGGTCACCACCGAGGACGTGAACAAGGCGGCGGCGAAGTACCTGATCGCCTCCAACCGCACCCTCGGAGAGTACGTGCCCACCCCGAAGCCGGCCCGGGTCGAGATCCCCGCCGCGGGCGACGTGGCGGCGATGCTGAAGGACTTCAAGGGCTCGGCGGCGCTGTCGGTCGGCGAGGTGTTCGACGCCTCGCCGAAGAACATCGAGGCGCGGACCTCGAAGGGCCAGCTGGCCAACGGGATGAAGTGGGCGCTGCTGCCGAAGAAGACCCGCGGCGAGACGGTGCAGGTGGCGCTGACGATTCACTACGGCAACCTGGCTTCCCTCACCCACCAGCGCACCGCGGTGGAGCTGACGTCGAAGATGCTGACCCGGGGGACGAAGAAGCGCTCGCGCCAGGCGTTCAAGGACGCGCTCGATCGGCTCAACGCCCAGATCCACGTCCAGGCCGGCGCGCAGGGCGTGGTGGTGACGGCCGAGGTCCGCAAGGTCGCGCTGCTCGAGACGCTCGACCTGCTCGCCGAGGCGCTCACCGAGCCGGCGTTCGACAACAACGAGTTCGAGCAGCTGCGGCGCGAGTCGCTGGCTCAGCAGGAGGCGCTCAAGTCCGAGCCGACCCAGATCGGGTTCCTCGAGCTGCGGCGCGCGGTCGAGCCGTGGCCGGTGGGGCACCCGTTCGCCATCCAGACGCCGGACGAGGCGATCGCCGGGCTGACCAAGATCAAGCGCGAGGACCTGGTGGCGTTTCACTCCAGGCACTACGGGACCCAGAGCGCCGAGGTGGCGCTGGTGGGCGACTTCGACTCCGACGTGGTGAAACCGAAGCTCGAGGCGCTGCTCGGGGGCTGGAAGGCGCCCCAGCCGTTCGTGCGGATCCCCCGCCCACACAAGAGCGGCACCGGCACCACCGTCACCCTCCCCCTGCCGGACAAGGCGAACGCGTTCTACGGAGTGGGCCTCGACTTCGCCCTCAACGACGCCGACCCCGAGTACCCGGCGATGATCATGGCCGACTACCTGCTCGGCGGCGGCTTCATGAGCGGGCGAATCACCAAGCGGCTGCGCGAGAGCGAGGGGCTGTCGTACGGCGCGGGCACCTACCTGCGGGTCCCTCCGCTGGAGGATGCGGCGGCGATGTACGGCTACGCGATCTTCGCGCCGCAGAACCTGGAGAAGGTCGAGCGCGGAATGAACGAGGAACTGAAGAAGGCGGTCGACTCGGGCTTCACCGACAAAGAAGTGAAGGACGCCCGGCCGGGCCTGCTGCAGGCCCGCGAGCAGAGCCGCGCCGAGGACAACTCGCTGGCGATGATGCTCAGCGGGAACCTCTACCTCGGCCGCACCCTCGCGTTCGAAGAGGCCCTCGACGAGAAGCTGAAGGCGCTCACCGCGGCGCAGGTCAGCGCGGCGACGAAGAAGCACCTCAACCCCTCGAAGCTCACCGGGGTGAAGGCGGGCGACTTCAAGGCGCTGCCGGCCGCGAACTAGCGCCGTGAAGGTCACCCTCCAGTCGATCACCGATGCGCGCTGGCTCCCGCTCGCGCTCGCCCGCTTCGACGAGGTGCTCAACGATCACGCCCACTGCGAGAAGAAGGCGGCCGCCAACGCGCTGTCGCTGCTGCAGTCGTACCCCGAGGTGCCGGGGCTGCCCGCGCTGATGGCGCGGCTGGCCCGGGAAGAGAGCGCGCACCTGGCGAAGGTGCTGGCGGTGATGGATGAGCGTGGGCTTCAGCTGACCCACGACCGGGGAGATCCGTACGCGAAGGGGCTGCAGCAGCTGATGCGCAACCCGGCGAAGGAGCGGCGGCTCGATCGGTTGCTCGTCGCGGCGATCATCGAGGCGCGCAGTCATGAACGGCTGCAGCTGCTCGCCGACGGGCTCGAGGATCCCGAGCTGAAGCGGATGTACGCCGAGCTGGCCCAGTCGGAGGACGGGCACACCGAGCTGTTCGTGCGGCTCGCCCAGCAGGTGGAGGATCCGGCCGTCGCCGCCGCGCGGCTGCAGGAGCTGTTGGTGGGCGAGGCCCGGATCGTCGCCGAGCTTCCGCTGCGCGCGGCGGTTCACTGAGCGCGCCGGCCCTGGCCCCGCAACCTTCGCGTCGAAATGTTCGGCCCCACCCGGTTGGCACCGCAAACCTGCGGGTGCTACGCCGCGCGCCGATGAAACACCTGATCCCGATCGCCGCCGCGCTGCTCTTCGCCTGCTCCCCCAGCACCGTCCCGAACGACGCGGGCGGCACCGGCGGGGGCGCCTCCGACGGCGGCACCCTCGGCGAAGACGGAGGCCCCCTGTCCGATGGCGGCGGCGGCACGGGCGGCGGCGGCAGCACGGGCGGCGGCACCGGCAGCGACGGGGGAACCCTGCCCGACGGGGGCCAAACCGACGCCGGCCCGATCGTCACCTGCGGCCCCGACTTCTCGGCCAACAGCGGCCTGTACGTCGACGCGACCGCGGGCTGGAACCTGGCCCGGGACGGTGGAATGGGCG
>JAGSPQ010000354.1 GCA_018262385.1 Myxococcaceae bacterium
GTCGGGCTCAAGCCCTACCTCCACCACAAGCCGGACGAGCTGTCGGGCGGGCAGCGGCAGCGGGTGGCGATCGCCCGCGCGCTGATCACCGAGCCGCGGCTGGTGCTCGCCGACGAGCCGACCGCCAACCTCGACTCGGTCACCAGCGAGCAGATCATCGACCTGATGCTCGAGCTCAACCGGAAGAACCACGTCACCTTCCTCTTCTCCACCCACGATCCGCGGGTGGTGAAGCACGCCCAGCGGGCGCTCCACATTCAAGACGGGCGGCTGGTGAACGGCGCGGGCGTGGGCCACACCGACGCGGCCTGAGCGACAGGCGCGCAACAGAAGCAGCGGCTCCACGCACTCTTTGCGCGTTTCTCGCAGGGGTGAAGCTGCGACTCCCTCGTACCCGCGGTTGGTACACCGGATGCTGTGCCGCCCGGTCCGAGGAGAAAGCGATGACCCGTCAGACCGTGTTCAAACAGATCGAAGAGACGTTCGGCTTCGTGCCCTCGTTCATGAAGGCCATCCCGGAGGCGAGCCTCGAGCTGGAGTGGCAGCTGATGAAGCGCCTGCAGCTCGATCAAGGGCCGATTCCGAACAAGTACCGCGAGCTGATCGGCATCGGCATCGCCGCCGCCACCCGCTGCCCGTACTGCGTCTGCCTCCACACCGAGCTGGCGAGGCTCCACGGGGCCTCCGAGCTGGAGATCGAGGACGCGATGCACTTCGCCAAGATGAGCACCGGCCTGAGCACCTACCTCCACGGCCTGCAGTGCGACCTCAAGGAGTTCCGCGCCGAGATCAAGCGCATCGCCGACTTCCTGAAGATGAAGCAGGCCGGCGTGTCGGTGGTCCGGCCGGGGAAGCCCGACCTGAGCCGGCACATTTGAGAAAGGGGCGTCGGGCCGCCCGGCTGGTCCGGGACGTGCCCGGCGAGAGTGTGCGCACCGGCGGAGTGAGCCGACCGGTGCGCGCCACTTCCTTCCCCCGCTTCGGGCACACTGCCTGCGCCCGTGACTGAACCGACCGCCTCGCCGCCGTTTCCGAGCGGCCTCTCGCCGCTGCGCGCGAACCTCCAGGCGATCGCGCTGCTGGCCGTCTTCTACCCGTACCTCTACGGCAACGCGCTGCTCGCCGGCGAGGACGCCAAGCTCGCCAACCCGGTGGTCTCGGTCTTCGTCACCGGCGGGCTGATGCTGCTGGTGGTCGCGCTGCTGATCCGCCGCGACCTCGACTGGCGCGCCTCGCTGGGCGTGCAGCCCCGGCCGCTGCTGGAGACGATCGCCTTCGGCGGGGTCGGGCTGCTGCTGTCCTACGCGGTCAACATCGTGCTGGTGCTTGGCTACGCCGCGGTGCGGGGGAGCATGGCCTCGCAGGCGGCCGACAAGGCGAAGTGGGCCTCGAAGCTCGGAGAGCTGCCGCTGGCGTGGGTCCTTCCGCTCGCGCTCTTCGTCGGCCTCTGGGAGGAGCTCGTCTTCCGCGGCTTCCTCCTCGGCCGGTTGCGGGTCGCCTTTCACGCCGTCGAGGGCAGCCCGCGCAGCCGCACGGTGATGGCAATCGCGGTGAGCGGGATCCTCTTCGGCGCCGGCCACGGCTACCAGGGGATGCTGGGGCTGGTGCAGACCAGCGCGGTGGGGATGGCGCTCGGCGCGCTCACCGTCTGGCGCAAGAGCCTGTGGCCGGCGGTGATCGCCCACCTCACCATCGACACCATCGGGCTGGTCGCGCTCAAGGTGCTCAAGCCGCTGATCGACGACCTGGCGAAGAAGGCGCTCTGACGCTCAGCCCGCTCGGGTTTCCCGAACTGCCCGCGCGAGGGTGAGCACCTGCACCTCGAGCGCGCCCGCCTCGAGCAGCGCGCGCGCCGCCTCGTTGGCGGTCGCCCCGGTGGTGAGCACGTCGTCGACCAGCAGCAGCCGGGCGCCCTTCACTGTGGGCGAGGCCTCGAAGGCGCCGGCGACGTTGGCCGCCCGCTCTTCGTCCGACTGGCCGACCTGTCGCGAGGTCGCCCGCACCCGGGTCAACGCCTCGTCGCGCAGCTGCCGCTTCCCGGCGCGCGCGACCTCCACCGCCAGCAGCGCGGTCTGGTCGTACCCCCGCTCGCGGTACCGGGCGGCGTGCAGCGGCAGCGGCACCACCCACTCGGGCGCCTGGGCGAGGAAGGCCTTCGCGCGCAGCACCAGCAGGGTGCCGAGCGGGCGCGCCAGCTCGGGGTGGCCCTCGTACTTGAAGCGCTGAATCGCCCGCGCCACCGCGCCCGAGTGCTCCAGCGGCGCGAAGGCGAAGGTGAACCGCGGCGGCCGGCGGCGGCAGCGCTCGCACCGTCCCCCCTCGTGCACGCCCGGCTCGTGGCAGCCGAGGCAGGCCGGGGTGGGGATCTCCTCCACCTGGGGCGCGCAGTCGTCGCAGAAGAACGCGCGCGGCTGCGGCAGCACCCGGTCGCAGCCCAGACAGCGCTCGGGGAAGACGACGTCGAGGACGTCGCCCCACAAGCTCACAGCAGGCCCGCCCGGTTCATCTGGGGAGGCTGGCTCAGCCCCATCACCTTGCAGAGCGTCGGCGCGATGTCGGCCAGCACCCCCGGCTTGAGCTTCACCCCCTTGAAGTCCGGGTGGCACAGCAGGAACGGCACCGGGTTCAAGGTGTGGGCGGTGTGCGGTGCGCCGGTCGCCGGGTCCACCATCAGCTCGATGTTCCCGTGGTCCGCCGTCACCACCATCGTCCAGCCGACCTGCTGGCAGGCGCGCCACAGCTGGCCGACGCAGTCGTCGACCACCCGCACCGCCTTGAGCGCCGCCGCCATCACCCCGGTGTGGCCGATCATGTCGGGGTTGGCGATGTTCACCAGCGCGAAGTCGTAGGTGTCGGCGGTGATCTTCCCGCAGAGCGTGTCGATCAGCTCCTTCGCGCTCATCTCCGGCTTGAGGTCGTAGGTCTTCACCTCGCGCGGGCTGGGGACGAGGTGGCGATCTTCGCCCGGGAAAACCAGCTCGCGGCCGCCGTTGAAGAAGAACGTCACGTGGGCGTACTTCTCGGTCTCGGCGGTGCGCAGCTGGCGCCAGCCGGCCTCGGAGACGAGCTGCGGGAAGATGTGGCTCGGCTGCTCGGGCTCGAAGGCGACCGGCAGGTTGAAGGTCTCGTCGTACTGGGTCATGCAGACGTAGCTGCCGAGCTTCAGCCCGCCGCGGTCGAACTCGCTGAAGTCGGGGAACGCCAGCGCCCGGGTCAGCTCGCGCGCGCGGTCGGCGCGGAAGTTGAAGAACATCGCCGCGTCGCCGTCGCGAATCGGGCCGACCGGCTCCCCGTTGCCGTTGGTCACCACCGCCGGCACCACGAACTCGTCGGTGACCTTCGCGTCGTAGCTGGCCTGCACCGCCGCGTGCGCGCTGGGCGCCTTCGGGCCGAGGCTGCGCACCAGCACGTCGTACGAGTGCTGGACCCGATCCCACCGCTTGTCGCGATCCATCCCGTAGTAGCGGCCGTGGACGCTGGCGATCTTCCCCACCCCCTCGCGCTTCATGAACTGCTCGAGCGCGTCGAGGTAGCCGAGCGCCGAGCCGGGCGGAGTGTCCCGCCCATCGAGGAACGCATGGACGAACACCTTCGCCACCCCGACCCGCTTCGCCGCCTTCAGCAGCGAGTACAGGTGGTCCATCGAGGAGTGGACCCCGCCGTCGGACACCAGCCCGAGCAGGTGAAACGCCTTCCCGTCCCGCTTGGCCTGCTCGAGCGCGGCCCGAATCGCGGGGATCGCGTGCAGCCCGTCGCCCTCGCAGGCCCGGTTGATCCGCACCAGGTCCTGGTAGACGATCCGCCCCGCGCCGATGTTGGTGTGGCCGACCTCCGAGTTGCCCATCTGGCCGTCGGGCAGCCCCACCGCCAGCCCCGCGGTCTGCAGCTCGGTGCCCGGAAAGTCGCGGGCCAGCGCATCCATGTTCGGAGTCCCGGCGAGCAGGATCGCGTTTGCCTCCCGTTCCTTGCGCAGCCCCCAGCCGTCCAGCACCACCAGCAGCACTTTGTGTTTGGGTTTCATGGCTCGACCAGCTCCACCTTGTTGACCACCTTCTCGAAGTCGTACTTGCCGGCGATCTTCGCGATCTTCTCCTGGTCTGAGGGCTCCTCGACCCAACCCCACAGCTCGACCCGGTTGCCCCGCACGCAGGCGGTGGCCGACTTCCACTTCTTCAGCTCGGCCTGCAGCTTCGTCCGCAGCTTCTTCAGCTCCGCCTTCACCACTTCGCCTTCCGCACAGGCGAGCATGTGAATGCGGGTGCCGTCCTTCAGCCAGACCATCGAGGTGCGCACCCCTTCGCAGGTGGCGCTGATGATCAAGGTCTGGGTCTCTTCGACGTCGAGCGTCTCCTCCAGACACAGCCCGGACGACGCGGTCAGCCGCTCGACCTCGGGGATCTTGAACTGCTTGCGCTCGGCGTGGGCGAGGGTCACCGCCCGGTAGCGAACGTCCTTGAGGATCTCGGGACCCGCCCAGGCGCGCGCGGCGATCAGCACCGCCAGCGCGGTCAGGGAGGGACGCATGACCCCATGTTGCACAGCAGGTTGGAGGCGCAGACGGTGCCGCAGCTGCCGCAGTTGTTCCGATCGAACTGGGTGTTGAGGCATTGGTTGCCGCACTTGGTCAGCCCGATGTTGCAGCTGCACACCCCCTGCACGCAGCCCTGGGTGGCGGGAGTCCCGGGGCAGACGTTGCCGCAGGCGCCGCAGTTGTTCCGCTCGTTCTGCAGATCGCGGCACTGGCCGTTGCAGTTGGTGAAGCCGACGCTGCACTGGCACGAGCCGGCGACGCAGAACTGGTTGAAGCTGCAGCTGACGTTGCAGGCGCCACAGTTGTTGCGATCTGCCTGCAGGTCCCGGCACTGGCCCTGGCAGTAGGCGCGGCCGGCGGTGCAGTAGCAGATCCCGCCCACGCACTGCTCCTGGGTGCTGCAGCTGTGGGTGCAGCTGCCGCAGTGGGCGAAGTCGCTCTGGAGGTTGAAGCAGCTGCCGCTGCACGAGGTCTGGTTGGCCGGGCACATGTTCTGGCAGCTGCCGTTGGTGCAGACCTGGTTCGCGCCGCACTGGATGTTGCAGCCGCCACAGTTCTTGACGTCAGTGACGAGCTTCACGCAGGTGTTGCCGCACTTCGTGTAGCC
>JAGSPQ010000355.1 GCA_018262385.1 Myxococcaceae bacterium
CCACAGGCCCCGCACCGCGTCGAGCGCCCGGCGCTCCCTTCCGAAGAGGGTCATCTCCTGATTGGTAGTCTGGGATTCGATAACGGCTGATTATCGATTCGCGCCGGGCGTGGCCTCACCGCCGCAGCAGGTTCTGGCGCCGGCGCCGGATCCCGGTGAGGGCGAGGAGCGCGAACGCGAGCAGGGGCGCCCCGCCAGTGCCCGAGCAGCCGCAGCCACCCTTCTGCGGCGTGCCGCTGCCGCCGTCGGTACCTCCGTCGGTCGCTCCGGAGCCGCCTGCGTCCGGTGGAGCCTGGTAGGTGAAGGCCGCCGCCAGGGTGGCGGTCTGGCCATCCAGGTTCGTGACCACCAGCTCCACGGTGCCAGCGGCGTGGGCGGGGGTGACCGCGGTGATGCTGGTGTCGCGGACCATCAGGTCGGTGGCTGCAGCGCCGCCGATCGTCACCGTCGACCCGGAGGCGAACCCGTCACCCAGGATGATGATCGCCGTGCCACCCTCGACCGGCCCCGAGACCGGAGCGAGCCGGCTCACGCTCG
The DNA here is from genome assembly GCA_018262385.1 of Myxococcaceae bacterium. Classification (GTDB taxonomy): domain Bacteria; phylum Myxococcota; class Myxococcia; order Myxococcales; family Myxococcaceae; genus JAGSPQ01. The sequence goes on from JAGSPQ010000355.1 coordinate 538, forward strand.
GGGCTCCGAGGTAGGTGAAGCCCGCGGGCAGGCTGGTGCTCTGACCGTCCGGGTTGGTGACTCTCACCTCGACCACCCCCGCCGCGCCGGCCGGAGTCCTCGCGGTGAGCTGGGTGGCGCTCACGACGATGACGTCGGTGGCGTCGACGCCGCCGACCTTCACCAACGCCCCGGTGAAGAAGCCGGTGCCCATCAACGTGATCGCCGTCCCTCCGAGCGCCGCGCCCCTGGCCGGCGAGAGCGACAGCAGCGCGGGCGGCGGGAGGTAGGTGAAGCGGGTGGTCAGTGTCGCGCTCTGCCCATCACCATTGGTGACGACGACGTTGGCGGGCCCCGGGTTTCCGGGCGGGGTGGTGGCGGTGATCGTCGTCGAGTCGACGACGACGACGCTGCTCGCCGGCTCGGTGCCAATCTTCACCGTGGCGCCAATCGAGAAGTCGACTCCGCTCAGCGTGATCGCGGTGCCTCCCGACGACGGCCCGCTGGTCGGGGTCAGCGCGCTGAGCGTGGGCGGCGCCACGTAGGCGAAGCCCGCCGCGAGCGTCGCCGCCTGGCCGTCGGCGTTCGTGACGACGACGTCGACCGGACCCGCCGAGCCAGCCGGCGCGATCGCGGTGATCGCATTCTGGCTCGCGACGACCAGGTTGTTGGCGTTGGTCGCGCCGAACTTGACGGCAGTGCCACTGGAGAAGCCAGCACCGGTGAGGGTGACGAGCGTTCCACCCGCCGCTGGACCACGCGCCGGCGAGATCGAGACCAGGGTCGGAGGCGGCACGTAGGTGAAGCCTCCGGTGAGCGTCGCGGTCTGACCGTCGCCGGCGGTGACCACGACGTCCCTGGCTCCCGCGACTCCCGCGGGGGTGTTCACGGTGGCGGTGGTGCTGCCCACGACGACCAGCGACGTCGCCGGGGCTCCGCCGATGGTCACCGTCATTCCGCTCCCGAATCCGGATCCGGTCAGCGTGACCTTGGTTCCGCCTGCGATCGGCCCGCTGGGCGGGCTGATCAGTGCCAGCGAAGGCGCCGCGACGTAGGTGAAGCCGCCCGCGAGCGTGCCGCTCTGCGCCGTCGAATTCGTCACCGTCACGTCCCGGGCCCCGGCGGAGCCCGGAGGCGTCTTCGCGCTGATGGTGGTCGAGTTCACCGAGGTCGTCGTCGCGGCCACGCCACCGATGTTGACGGTGGCGCCGAACAGGAAGCCGGTTCCGTTGATGATCACGTTGGTGCCGCCGGCAACCACCCCCTGGGAGGGAGTGATCGCGGTGACGACGGGCGGCGGCACCACGTAGGTGTAGCCGCCGTCGACCCTGGCGCTCGCCCCGCTCGGGTGGACGACCGACACATCAACGGGCCCGGGCGGGCGCGCGGGGGCGATCCCGGTGATGGTGGTGGGGGTGATGGTGGGGTTGAAGACGGTCACCGGCCCAAGCATCAGCCGGGCTCCCGGCTGGAAATTGGAGCCGGTGATCGTGAGCAGGGTCCCGCCGGTGTTGGGGCCAGAGGTCGGGCTGATCGACGCGATCGTCGGCTCCTGCCTCATCGCGACCCTCGCGACGCTGGCGACCGTGTTGTTGCTTTCGCTGTTCTCGGCGACCGCGGCGGCCGAATCGACCTCCAGAATCCAGTAGAACAGGCCGTCGGGGACGTCGGCAGGCACGGCGACGGAGATCGCTTCGTCGATGGTGACGGCTCCACCCACGAACCGGGTGTAGGTCGAGAGCCGGTAGTCGTTGGCGGAGAAGATGGCATCGGACGAGAGCCAGAGCCTGGCCTCGACGGCGCCGGCGTCGGTGGTGCCCACGTTGGCCCATCGGGTGTTGACCTGAATGGAGGTCCCGGCGTCCGCAGCGGATCCCGAGGCGATGCTGGTCGCAACCAGATCGACGCCCTGCGTGAACGGGGACTGGGTGGACCCGTAGTTGTTCGTCTCGGAGAACTCGACCACGACGTTCGTGGGGTCGGCCTCGACGATCACGTAGTAGCTGCCCGAGGCGGGTGGGGGGCTGATCGACGCGTTGCCGCTGGCGGTGCAGGTGGAGCCGGCGGCGCAGCTGACGACGGCGCTCGCAGTGAAGATCAGCGTGTCCGCCGCATCCCAGGTCGCGTTGGTCGACAGGTAGGCGCGCCAGAGGAAGCTGGTCGCGGCGGTCTGGCCGGCGTTGCGGAAGACCGGATCGATGGTGAACGAGAGCGCGCCCGGGCCTTCGACCACGTTCGAGAGCGTGACCGAGCTGACGCCCAGCTCCGCCTGAACCGGCACCCCGATGGTGTAGAGCGTGTTGGCCGGCCAGTTGGCCGCGGTGCAGCTGGCGTTCGTGCTGCAAGGGACGAATGCCGCGCCGTTCGCCCCGGTCGGATCCTCGAAGCCTGCGGCCACGCCGCTGCCAACGATGGCGTTGGCCACCCCATAGTGGACCTGGAACATGCCGGAGGCCGTGAGCTTCACCTGCAGAGCGAAGGAGCCCGCCGGGCCCGGGTAATGGTTCCAGTCCGAATACTCGATCGTGATCTCGTTGGTGCCCGCCGTGTACCGGATCTGCCCGCCGGGGTTGCCTTCCAGGTCGTCCCACCAGGGAGCGATGAGGTTGTGCGGCCGCGGCGGGAGCATGGTGCTGGTCGGCACGCCGGGAGATCCGTTGATGCACCGGGTCGTCGTCGTTCCGATGGAATAGTCGCACTTGGCCTGATCGGCTCCGAAGACCAACACCCCGTTCGAGTTGACGAGGACGCTGGTGTAGGTGGTCCCGTAGTAGGGGAAAGGGAAGCCGAGGGGAATGACGGCCGAGCCTTCGTCCAGCACGGGGAGGGTCCCGCCGATCAACGTGACGACGGTGGCGCCCGTCAGCGGCACGTACGTCTGCGAGGACGAGGTGACGGTGTAGAACTGCGCGCGCGCGTTGCCAGCGGCGAGGCCTGCGAACACGACTGCGATGCTCAGCACCGAGCTCTTCAAGGATGTCCCCCTGGCAGGGAGGAGATTGCCTCCCCGATGAGCCGGAGATTCTTGGTTCCTGGGTGTTCAGTCCATAGTCATCTTGTCGAGAGGGCGGTGAGCGCCGCCGCGCTCAATCGCCCAGGCAGATTCCCAGCTCACGCGCGCTGAGGATGCTGTCGCAGTCGAGCGGGACCACCTTCATCCGGTGGGTCGCCTGCGCGAGGGGCACGTAGCGAACGGTGGGCGGGTCGAGCGCGACCATCACCCCGCTCTGCCCTTCGGCGAGCGCGCGCACCGCCGCCGCGCCGAAGCGCAGGGAGATCAGCCGGTCGAAGGTGGTGGGGCTGCCGCCGCGCAGCAGGTGGCCCAGCACCACGTGCCGGGTCTCTTTCTTCGTCAGCTCCGCGAGCGCGTGGGAGACATTTTCGGCTGCCCCGCCGAGCCGGTCGGCCGCGCCCACCCGCTTCTCGATCACCGCGGAGGTGCCGCCCTTCGACACCGCCCCCTCGGCGACCACCACGATCGCGTAGCTCTTCCCTTCCGCCTGGCGCGCGTTGAGGTGGGCGGCCACCTTCTCGAGGTCGTAGGGGATCTCGGGCAGGAGGATCGCGTCTGCGCCTCCGGAGATGCCGGTGTTGAGGGCGATCCACCCCGCGTAGCGGCCCATCACCTCCACCACCATCAGCCGGCGGTGCGACGCCGCGGTGGTGTGCAGCCGGTCGAGGCACTCGGTGGCGAAGGAGACGGCGGTGTCGAACCCGAAGGTGATCACCGTCCCGTCGAGGTCGTTGTCGATCGTCTTGGGGACGCCCACCACCCGCAGCCCCTTCTTCGCAAGCGCGTTGGCGATGGTGAGCGAGCCATCGCCGCCCAGCGCCACCAGCGCGTCGAACTCCTGCTGGCGGAAGAGGCTGACGATCTCCTCCGAGCGGTCGACCTCGACCACGGTGCCGTCCGGCTGCTTCGTCGGGTACTTGAGCGGATTGCCGACGTTGGTGGTGCCGAGGATCGTCCCCCCGAGGTTGGTGATGCCCTGCACCACCTCGGGCGTCAGGCGGATCAGCCCGCCCTGCGGGAAACGCTCGGGAAGGAACAGGCCGTTGTAGCCCTCCCGGATTCCCCAGCACTCCCAGCCTTTGGCGTGCGCGGTGATCGCCACCGCGCGGATCACCGCGTTGAGTCCCGGCGCATCGCCGCCGCCGGTGTTGACGGCGATCTTCCTGATCTGTTTCATCGAAGCTCCTCGCTTCGATGGATAGTGACAAAGCGGGATGGCGGGCGCGAGGTCAAAGCCGCCGCTTCAAGGCAGAAAGACGACCCGCCCGAAGCCTGGGAGGTAGCCCACGGAGGTCGAGCCGGGGCAGGTGCGCAAGATGTGGCCGGAATAGACGAAGGCCGCTGCGCCGTCGGGACGAACGGCCACGCCGGGGTGCTCGAGGGACCAGACCGCCGTGGTGGGCGGCGTGGTCCCGCACACCGCGTAGGTGTAGGGGTTGTAGGCGGCGGTCCACGAGTTGATCGTGTCCAGGTCGGCGCTCCCCCAGTTGGCCTCGACCGTACAGTTCTGCGTGCACACCTTGGTGAAGATCTTGCTGCCGTTGCTGATCGCGAGCACCAGCGCGCCACCGGCCTGCACCGACTTGATGCCGGCTCTCCGCTCTCCCGTCGTCCACTGCCCCCATGATCAGGCCGCTCCACGAGGTGGCCTGCAGGCAGTTCGTGTCGCAGGCCCAGTAGATCATCTTGTTGTCCTGGGCCTTCACGTTTGGAGGCTGACTGGTGTCGGCGACCCCCTGATTGAAGACGATGCGTGGCCCGCCCTGCGCGGTGACGGCGAGGGTGATCGGCGTCGAGCCGCCGAACGGGAAGAAGAGATTCGGGATCTCCTGCCAGCTGGAGGCCTGGGTGCAGTTGGCCGAGCAGGTCCGGTAAGCGAGCACGGTCGCCGCATTGCTGTTGGTGGCGTTGTCCACCAGCTGATGGAGGGTGGTGCCCGAGGCCGCCAGGGCAGTGCGGGTGCCGGAGTTGCGGATCACTCCGGTCGACCAGTTGCTCAGGGTGGTGCAGCCGGTTGCGCAGGTCGCCAGGGTGAGGCCCCCGTTGAGATAGATCGACCGGTCGACGGTGAACGAGAGGCGATTCTGCGCGTCGATCACCAGCGGGGAGCCATAGGTGGGCGAGTTCCAGCCGCCGAAGAGCGAGGTGAGGGTCGTCTTCGTCCAGCTCGAAGCCTGGGTGCAGTTGGTCGCGCAGGTCGCATAGACCATGTCATGCGGCCCGCCGGACGCGCTGGTCTCGTAGATCAGGTGAATCCGGCTGTCGGAGCCCGCCACCAGGCGGGTCGAACCGGAGAACTGTCCACCCCCGACGATCGTGGTGGTCCAGTTGCTGCTCTTGCCACAGTCGGTCACGCACCGCGCGTAGTGCACGTTCGACGGCGAGGTGTTGGTGTAGAAAACCAGGTGCAGCGCGCCGTCCGGGCTCGCCACGGTCAGCGGGCTGTAGAACGCGAAGGTCTCGAAGGGGATGATGCCCGCGCCTGAGCCGCCGGTTCCGCCGGTGCCGCCGGTGCCGCCGGTGCCGCCGGTGCCGCCGGTGCCGCCAGTGCCGCCAGTGCCGCCAGTGCCGCCGGTGCCGCCGGTGCCGCCGGTGCCGCCGCCGACGGAACTGCCGCCCGTTCCGCCCGTTGCCCGTTCCGCCGCCTCCTGCTCCGCCCCCGGTGTTGCCACCACCTCCGCAGGCCATCAGCACCCCAACAGCCAACGCCACCACTGTGTTGCGCATGTGTCGAATCCTCGAGCGGGTACGGTATCGGTTCTGGGCGAGGCACTTCAGACCAGCTTTCGCCTCATCACAAGGACACGGCTCGGCCCGAAGATTTTCACGCGACGAACAACCATGAAAACAGGCGCAAAAGCTGGGCACCCGGGCCACGACGCAGGGCGAGCGGGTGTGGCATACCCGGCCGGTGATTTCGCGGCGGCGGCTCTGGGGGATGGCGCTGGGGATGTC
>JAGSPQ010000356.1 GCA_018262385.1 Myxococcaceae bacterium
CGAGCGGAGGGTGTCGATGTGGCCCAGGTTCTGCGGCTCGGACATCGCGACCACCAGGGTCTTCCCGTCGTCGCGCAGCTGCAGCGGCAGGGCGTTCAGGTCGCGCGCGACCGGCGAAGGGACCTTGGCGCGCACCTGCGGCGGCACGCCCGGAATCGAGTCGAGGTTCACCGAGATGACGTTCAGCTGCTTGCTGAGCGCTTTGACCAGCATCTCCTCGGTGAGGATGTTCATCCGCACCAGGATCTCGCCGAGTCTGCCCCCCCACTTCTGCTGCTCGTTGAGCGCATTGGTTATCTGCTGCTCGGTGAGCACGTTGGCTTTGAGGAGAAGCGTTCCCAGCTTGATCGAGGCCATTGAAGGATTGGGATTCTACTGACTTACGCGCGGGGGTCGAGCAAAGCCCTCAAGGCTTCGCCCAATTCGTTCAGCGCCAGCACCGTCGCGGCGATGCACATTCCGGGGAATACGGCGAGCCACCAGGCCCCGGGGTGGGTCAGATACCGGTGGGCCTGGGTCAACAGCTCGCCCCAGCTGGCGGTGGGGGGCGGGGCGCCGAGCCCGAGGAAGGACAGCGCGCTCTCGATCAAGATCGCCGAGGCGACCGCGAAGGTGGCGGCGACCAGCACCGGAGACAGCGCGTTGGGCAGCAGGTGGCGCACCAGGATGCGGGCGTCGGAGAGGCCGAGCGCGCGGCTGGCGGTGATGAAATCCAGCCCCTTGAGCTTGAGCACCTCGGCGCGCACCAGTCGGGCGATGTCGGTCCACCGGGTGAAGCCGATCACCAGCACCAGCGGGAAGAGGCTGGAGATCCGCAGCAACCCCAGCACCGCGAGGACGAAGAAGAGCGTGGGGAAGGTGATCATGATCTCGGTCACCCGGGAGATCACCGCGTCGACGCCCCGGCCGTAGTAGCCGGCCAGCCCGCCGAGCAGCAGGCCGATCGCCACGCAGAGCGCGACCGAGAGCAGCCCGACGGTGAGGCTGACCCGCGCGCCGTGGATCAGCCGGGCGAGGACGTCGCGGCCCAGCTCGTCGGTGCCCAGCCAGTGGTTGCCGTCCGGCCCCCAGGGCGGCGGGGTGTCGCGGACGGCGGCGTTGGCGGCGAAGGTCTGGTTGGGGCCCCACGGCACCGGGGTGCGCCAGATCCACTCCGCCCTCACGGCCAGCGCCTGCTGGGTCGCGCCCCGCAGCGGCACCGGGCGGGTCAGCATCGGCAGCCAGTGGGTGCGGCCGTCGAGGCGGACGGCGAGCGGCAGGTCGGCGGCGAGCAGATCGGCGGCGATCGCGGTGAGCACCAGGGCGATCACCGCCCACAGCGCCAGCCGCCCGCGCAGCTTGAGCCGGGATCGGCGCATCAGGCCTCCTCCCCGACCCGGATTCGCGGGTCGGCCAGGCCGTAGAGCAGATCGGCGATCAGCACCGAGACCATCGTCACCAGCGCGGCGAGGGTGCAGATCGCCATCACCACCGGGTAGTCGCGCAGGGAGATCGCCTCGAACGCCAGCAGCCCCATCCCGTTGATCCCGAACACCCGTTCGACGACCACGCTGCCGCCAATCAGGTGGGGCAGCGACATGCCGAGCATCGTCACCACTGGCAGCAGGCTGTTGCGCAGCGCGTGGCGGAAGATCACCGACCGCTCGGGGATTCCGCGCGCCCGCGCCGCCCGCACGTAGTCCTGGGCGAGCGCCTCCTGCATCGCCGCGCGCACCTGCCGGCTGACCACCGCCAGCGTCGGGTAGCTCAAGCAGAACACCGGCAGCACCAGGTGCCAGGCGGTGTCGAGGATCCGCCCGGGCAGCGGCAGGCTGGCGGCGCCTTCCGACGCGAGGCCCTGGAACGGGAAGAGGTCGCCCAGCACCAGCAGCAGCATCACCGCCACCCAGAAGGTGGGCATCGCGTAGAGCAGGTAGAGCGAGACGCTCAAGCCCCGGCGGAGCACCGAGTGGGGCCGGGCCGCGGCGTGGACTCCGATCGGGATTGCCAGCAGGTAGGCGAGGAACAGCGAGACCAGCGCGAGCAGCAGCGTCTGGGGCAGCGCCTCGGCGAGCTTCTCGGAGACCAGCCGGTGATCCTGCAGCGAGCGGCCGAAGTCGAAGGTGAGGATCTTCTTCAGCCAGCGGCCGTACTGCACCGGCAGCGGCAGGTTCAGCCCGTGCGCCTCGCGGAAGGCGGCGGTGGCGGCGGCCGATCCTCCGGCGGCGGAGGCCGACTCGGTGTCGAGCTGCAGCGGATCGCCGGGCGCCAGGTGCGAGATCGCGAAGGTGAGCAGGGTGATGCCGAGAAAAGTCGGCACCATCTGCACCAGGCGTCGGACCAGGTACCTCCGCATCGGCTTAAGGGACCGCGACGGGCGTGGCGTTGGGGGGCAGCAGCCAGACCTTGCGCAGGTCGTACCAGGCGAGCGAGGGATGAATGCCGCGCACGTGGGTCTTGATCGCGTCGAGCTGGGGCCGGTTGGTGAGGAAGGTGTACGGCTGATCCTCGTAGATCACCTGGTGCAGCTTCCGCTCGAGCGCGTGCCGCTCTTCGTCGTCGAAGGTGTCGCGGATCTGCTCGAGCAGCGCGTCGGCGGCCTTGCTGTCGTAGGAGACGAAGTTGCTGCCGCCGGTCTTCTGGCTCGAGTGGTAGACCTGAAACTGATCGGTGTTGAGGTCGTTGTTGTTCCACCCGAGGCTGGCGGCGTCGAAGCTGTGGGCGCGCAGCCGGCCGACGTACTGGGCGGCGTCGACCTTCTCGACGTCCATCTCGATCCCCACCTTCTTGAACTCTTCCTGCAGCAGCGGGGCCAGCTTGCTCAACTTCACCGAGTGGGGGTTGGCGAGGAAGGTGAACTTGAACGGCGCCCCGTCCTTGTCGAGCACGCCGTCACCGTTGTGATCTTCCCAGCCGGCCGAGCGCAGCAGCGCGATCGCGGCGGTGGGGTCGTAGCCGATCGGCTTCACCTGGGGATCGCACGACGCCGAGGGGCGGTAGTACGGGCAGGTGGTCGGCAGCTCGAGATCCATGTCGATGTTCTTCGCCACCTTCTCGCCGGGGTAGAGCATCGCGAGCGCGCGGCGGACGCGCGGGTCGGCGAAGAAGGGCCGCTCCTGGTTCCAGCCGATCCACGAGTAGTAGTTCTCGACGAAGTTGATCCGGTGGTAGCCGGTGATCGCCCAGGCGTTGCCGGGGGTGGGCGCCTCGATCGACCGCCAGACGCTGGGCTGGATGCGGGTCATCAGGTCGAACTCGCCGCGTTCCCACAGCTGGGTGGCGACGGTCTCGTCCTTGACGAAGCGGATCACCACCTTGTCGACGTACGCTTTGGGGCCCCAGTACTCGTCGTTGCGCAGGTAGGTCAGCGACTTGCCGGTCTCCCAGCTGACGAAGCGGAACGGGCCGGTGCCGATCGGCGCGCGGTTGATCGGCAGGGTGTTGAAGTCGCCCTTGAGCGCCGAGGCGGGGAAGATCGGCACCGCCGAGAGCAGGTTGTTGCGGTGCATGAAGTGGGCTTTCTTCGTCGTCATCACCACCGTGTATTCGTCGGTCGCGGTGACGGTCAGCTCGGGGAAGTTGCTGCGGATCGAGTTGGTGAGGTTGGTCGGAAGCAGGATCGCGTCGAAGGTCGCCTTGACGTCCTTGCTGCCGAACTTCTCACCGTTGTGGAACTTGACGCCCTTGCGCAGCTTGATCGTGAAGGTGAGGTGGTCGGCGCTCTCTTCCCAGCTCTCGGCCAGCAGCGGCTTGAGGGTGTAGCGGGGGTGGGTCTGCCGATCGAGCTCGGCCAGGGTCTCGTAGATCGACCCGACGGTGTAGCGGGCCATCATCCCTTCGACCTGCTGATCGTGGAGCCGGTTGAGCCCCAGCGGCTCGGTGGGAACGCGGACGGTGAAGGTGCCGCCGCTGACCGGAGTGCCCTGCAGCACCTCGGGCGGCAGCTCGCCCTTGATCCAGGCGAGCGAGGGCTTGAGCGCCGGCGCGGTCGGGAGCTGGGCGGGTTTCTTGTCCTTGCAGGCGGTGAGCGCGAGGAGCAGCGCGAGCAGCAATCGGCGGTTCATTGCTTCGAACCCTCGCGCGGAACGCCGTGTTCATCCACTTCCACGATGGGAACGTTGGCGGGCGGGGTCATCTCGTACAGCGTCAGATCGGGCGGTTCGTTCACCACCACGTCCTTGTAGTTGAGCTCCACCCGCACCGAGCCTTTGGCGGTGAGGACGACCCGGCGCGGGTAGGTGACGCCGCCGACCGCCTCGATGTTCTCGAACTCGAAGTCGTAGGCGTCGAGGCCGGTGACGGTGGAGCGGATCACCCGGTAGCTGGGCGGCTGGATGGTCAGCACCTGGGTGGCGGCGCCCTTCTTCAGGGTGAGCACCAGCGCGCCCTGCTCGGCGTCGAAGCGCAGCTCGGCCGACTCGTGGGCCAGGCGGGGGGCGCGGCCGAGCAGCAGCGCGGCGAGCTCGGCGGGGGGCAGCGCAATCGGGACGAAGCGGGCGACGTTCTGGGCGGTGGCGGGCCCGCGGAAATATTTGCCGGCCGTGCCGTCGTAGAGGCCGAACGTGCGCCCGTCGGAGATCAGCACCCCTTGCGGCTTGCCGAAGAAGTCGAGCGACTCGAGGTGCACGAACGCCGGGTGGGTGACCGCGGCAAAAAGGGTCACAACTCCCTTGGCTTGGGGCGAATCGACCCTCAGCCTGGCGTCACCTTTCACGCTCACCACCCCGGTCTCGGCGACCTCGACGCGCTTGAGCAGGGCTTCGGCGGAGGTGGGCTGGCCCTCGGGTCCGAAGTCGACCCGATGGGGACAACCACAAACCAGCAAGGCGATCGGAACAAGGAGTGCAGGAAGCCGGTTGGCAGCGGGCATGGCGGAGAACACTTGAATCCCGCTATTAACAGCAACCTACATGACCTCAGACGAACTCATTCATATGGTGCGGCTGGGCGGGGTGACGATGGCGTTCATTCTGCTCGCCTCGGTAGCCTCCCTCTTTGTCGCGATTGAGCGGTTGATTGCGCTCTGGGGGGTCAGTTCCCAGGCGCGGGCGTTGGGCCAGGCGATTGCCCAGCACCTGCTTCGGGGCGACGTCGCGGCAGCGCGATCGGCGGCCGAGCGGAGCACGTCGATCGTGGCCGACATCTTCC
>JAGSPQ010000357.1 GCA_018262385.1 Myxococcaceae bacterium
GCCGCATCGGCGCCGGCTGCGGGTCATTCGACCGTCGGCGCCTGATCAAGCTCCGGCGAGAAACGCGAGCACGAAGCGCCACCATCCCCCCGCAGCGATCTCGGCTCTTCGAAGCGGCGCGACGATCCGGTGTGCTATCGCGTGACGATGTTGGCCCCCCCCTGTCGATTTCCGTTCTGACCGGCCTGATGGCCCTCAACCAGGGCTCGCTGCGCTGCAAGCCGGGCAGGGCGACCGCGTCCTTCCTTCGCTGCCCCGCGCCGCGCGAGTAGTCCGACGATGCGCGCGCGAGAGCTCTTCGAGCGGCAGCAGGCGCAGGGGCGGTTCCCCGGGGGCCAGCTGGTCGTTCGTCATCGCGGCCAGGTCGTGCTCGAGGTCGCGATCGGCATCGCGCGCGGCTTTCGGCCGGACGAGCACGCGCAACCGGTGGCGGTGACGCCGGCGACGCGGTTCAGCGTGTTCTCCGCGAGCAAGCCGGTGGTGGCGCTCGCCCTCGCGATGTTGGAAGAGCGCGGCGCGGTCGACGTCTGTGCGCCCGTCGCTCATTACTTTCCGGAGTTCGCCGCAAACGGGAAGGCCGAGATCACCGTGCTCGACGTGCTCACCCACCGGGCCGGGGTGTTCACTCCTGCGCTGATCGCGAGCCCGCGCGACTGGGGAATCCCCGAGCGGGTGCGCTCGGCGCTGATCGAAGCGAGCCCGCGATGGCCCCGCGGCACGCTCGCGTACATGCCCTACGAGTACGGCTGGATTCTGGCCGAGGTCGTGCTGGGCGCGACGGGGCGCAGTCTCGACGCGTTCGTCCACTCCGAGATCTCGGGCCCCGCCGGGATTCCCGGCCTGCGCTTCGGCGCCACCCCGGAAGAGCTGCCGGCGATCGCACGAACCTATTGGCTGGGCACCCGGCAGGTGCACGTCGCGGGAGTCGAGCTGTCGCGCAGCTTCGAGCACGACAACAACCTGCCCGAGGCGGTGACGGCATTCGTCCCCGGAGCAGGAATCGTCTGCAGCGCGGGCGACCTGGCGGCGTTCTACGAGGTGCTGGCCCACGAAGGGGTGTGTCGTTCGGGCCAGCGGCTCGTCTCGGCCGAGACCCTGCGCCGCTACACCACCGGTGGCGGGATGCGCTTCGACCGGAGCAACCGCCTCCCGCTGCGGATCGGCCGCGGCTTTCTCCTCGGCAGCCGGGGCCCGTCGATCTACGGCTGGTGGGGCACCCAGCGCTGCTTCGGACACGCGGGCGCTTTCTGCACGCTCGCGTACGCGGACCCTGATCGCGATCTCGCGGTGGCGATCGTCACCAACGGTAACCGCGGCCCCTACGAGAGCCTGTTCCGCTTCGCTCCGCTCGGCTCGGCGTTGCGGGCGGAAGGTGATCGCCTTGCCGTCGCCGGAGCAAGGTCAGAGGCCTCGCGGTAGCCGGCAGTTCCGTCCGCAGCGGAAGCGGGCCTCGGGGCAGCTTGAACCCTCCACCGCGCGCAGTTACTGTTCGCGATCCATCGATCGAGGTGTTCCCTCGCCGCAATGGGCTCCCCCACAATGATCATGTCGCCGAGTCGCTGGCTGCTTGTTCCGTTGATCTTCGCCGGCTGCACGATTCCGCTGCTGTCGTCGGAGCAGAACAACTCTCAGGCAGATGGGGGCTCCACCGACGGCGGGTCGACGGTGGTGATCACGTCCACCGAGCAGACCCGGGCCGCGCTCCTGGGCAAGTGGCGAATCAAAGACGGCAATGACTGGCACCTCGTCTTCGCCGAGAAGGCCGATGGGACCCTCACCTTCGCGTTCTTCATCGACGGCACCTGCCAGACTGCGACGTCCACGAGCATCAGCGGTTGTCCCGGTGTCAGCGAACGGCCGGTGACCGTCTCGGGACGGGTCGTCTCGCTCCAGGACCAGATCACGCTCGCGGTGGTCGGCAATGCGCCCAGAGGCGGCGTCAGCAGCACCCGCAAGCTGACGATCTCCACCGACGGCACGTTCCTCACCGAGTACTCGTGGTCCATTGGCTGGGACAGCACCGTCTGGCACGCGAGCCACGTCTGGGTGAAGGACGAGGCGAAGCCCAACTGTCAGAACAACTGGGAGTGCCGCAGCTCCACCGACGGATACTCGCTCAGCTGCGGCGTGCAGAAGGTGTGCGCGCCCATCTACTGCACCAGCGACTCGATGTGCCCGCCCGAAACCCGGTGCGATGAACAGGGCGAAGTGTCGGCGCGCCCGCGGATCTGCCTGGGGCTCCCGGGGTGGGCGAGCTGCGTGGCGGACCTCACCTCGAACCCGGACCATTGCGGCGCGTGCGGACACAGCTGCCAGGGCGGCGCCTGCCTGATGAGCAAGTGCCAGCCCGTGACGCTCGCGACGGTGCCGCAGACCTTCTCGGTGTCCCAGCTGTGGTCAACGCCGAGCTCGGTGCTGCTGAGCGGCCACGGAACCGACGGGGTCGAGATCCACCGCGTCCCTCGCACCGGTGGAGCCGTCACGAAGGTGCTGGGAATGCGGACGGGCAGCACCACTGAGGATTGGATGCTCGGTGCGCCCGCGTTCTTGTCTCCGCACATCTATTGGATCCAGGCCAGGCCCCAGGGAGCGGACCCCCTCTTCGAGTCCAGGTTGATGCGGCGAAACGCCGATACCGGAACCGACGAGGAACTGGGCTCCGGATTCTTCGGTGACTCCCAGCAGATCTCGGTCAGCGAAGCAGGCGTGGCGTTCGTGCAGCGGCTCAGGGGCGGGCCGGATGGCAAGGGCGGGTTGTTGCCCGACACCCGCCGACTCTCGATCTGGAGCGCCACCACCCGAACGATCACCACCCGGGAGATGTTCGGAGACTTCGCGTATGGCGGGCAGCTCTTCAGCACCGGCGTCGTGCGGAAGGCATCCACCGGCCTGACCTTCCAGCCTTACGATGGCTCGGCACCCCGCACCTTCCCGGGCAGTACCTTCGGTGCCAGCCTGGGCGAGAGTGCAGGCTTCTGGCTGTGGCAGGGGCCCACCCACCCGGCCGCCGGCGGAACGCTGTACTTCGGCCCCACCGGGGTATCGGTCTCTACCCTCGGGTATCCGATCGGCGGCTATTCGTTTGCTCACCTCGATGTGATCACGCCCGGACCCCAGCTCGACGCCGGCCCTTCCCCGATCAACGGCATGCCGTATCTGGCCGGAGTCTTGATGATCAGGCTCAGCGCGATCATGGAGCTGTCTCTGTCCGGCATGAAGCAATACATCGAGCTGCCCGCCGCGCCCTCGCTGCTGGTCGCCGACGGGCGCACCGTCTTCATCTACGTCGAGAGCGACGGGACGATCCTGGGGCTGGCCCGGTAGTCGGGTCTAGCCGTCGTAGGTCCAGGGTTCGGCGGTCTTTCCTGACTTGATGTGGCGCAGCAGGGCTTGCGGAACGATCACGCTCCATCGGGAGAAGATCGCACCGCCCTTCGTTCGGTCTCGGCTGTCGAAGTAGCGGAGGGCGCGCGGCACTCGCACGGGTTGGTAGTCGTGGAGCGCGGGCCGCGGAAGCCGTTGCCGGCGCGTACTTAACCAGAAAACGTCCAAGCCCTAAGGAGTCATTAGGGCTAACGCGTCACCGCGTAAAGTTCGCCCTGGCCGCGTTCCCCCGGGCCCCCAGCCTCGCACCTGCGTCTGGCGGTTCGTTCTTCTTCGCCTTGACCGACCCTGGGCCTGGAAGTCTCGAGTGAGGCGCGTTGCAAGCCCCCGAGTTGCCTCGGTCTTGGCGGCTACGAGCAATTCGCTACTGGCGCCCCGGCTTCCCTCCACAGACGCAAACGTCGAACCCACGCCCCGATGGCACCCTTCGTGCTTCGTGGACGAACCGTGAAGACCTCGGTTTGGGTGTCCCTCGCAATGCTGGCCGCCACCGGCTGCGCGCACGTCGGCCCCAGGACCGTGGCGGTGGACCGTTTCGACTACAGCACGGCGATCGCGGAGTCGTGGAAGCAGCAGACGCTGCTGAACATCGTGAAGACGCGGTACGTGGATTTCCCGGTCTTCGTGGAAGTGTCGTCCATCGTCAGCGGCTACTCGATGCAGACCGGCGTCAACCTCGGCGGCACCCTCTCTCTGGAAGCCGTCCCCGGCACGTTCGCGGCGGTCGGTGGACAGGCCATCTACACCGACCGGCCCACCGTCACTTACGTGCCGATGACCGGGGAGAAGTTCCTGCGCGGGCTGATCACGCCAATTGATCCGAAGAACGTCTTCTTTCTGCTTCAGACCGGCTACGCGGCGGATTTCATCCTCGGCATGTCCGTCGAGTCGCTCAATGGGGTGCGAAACCTCTCGACGGCCGGCGGGACGGCACGGGAGGCGGACCCGGAGTTCCTGCGTGTGCTGCAGCTGCTGCGTGAGATCCAGGCGACCGGGGCGTTCGGAATGCGGGTCGAGGAGGACAAGGCAAAGGGCTCGACCGGGGTGGTGTTTTTTCGGCGAGGCGACGTCGCGCCCGAAGTCGCAGCGAAGTCCGCGGAAATCCGGCGGCTGCTCCAATTGCCTGAAGAGCCGGAGAAGTTCACCCTCGCCTATTCGCCGGCGCGCGGCACGGGCAACGAGCTCGCCGTCAACAGCCGCTCGATGCTGCAAATCATGCAGGCGATCGGCCACTACGTGGAAGTGCCCGAGGCCCACCTGAAGGACCACAGCGCGTGGCCCTCGCTTGAAAACGCGAGCGCGATCCCGGGCCCCCAGCGGAACGTGCGGATTCACAGTGGCAAGGAGAAGCCGGCGACCTCTTTTGCTGCCGTGCCCTACCGCGGCTTCTGGTTCTGGGTGGAAAACGGCGACCTGCAGACCAAGCGCGCGCTCACCGTCGTCATGTTCTTCTTCACGCTGGCGGAAACCGGCAGCCCGGAGAAACTTCCGCTGGTCACCATCCCGGCGCAATAGCCGTACGAAACGACCAGAGGGTGGCCCTCGAGCGCTGACTGCCGATAGTCAGCGTCGAGCTCCGCCTGGGGGCGCATGAAGCTCGGCGGCCCCTGCTCTGGCCTGACGAGGACTCTCGCTGCTGGGCCCAGGCGTACAGCACAGCCAGCGGCAGGCCGAAGGTCACCACGCGGAGCGCCAGCTGGGTCGGCTGCGACGACTCGAGGAAAGGTGAGGAAGAACGAACC
>JAGSPQ010000358.1 GCA_018262385.1 Myxococcaceae bacterium
GTCTGCCCCGCCTCGATGATCCCGCGCAGGCGGGGAAAGGCGGAGATCTCGGACTTCCGCTCGGTCGCCCACCCGGCGAGCAGCTTCCAGAAGTCGTCCACCACCAGCGACAGATCCATCCCGGCCAACTGCAGGGCCGCTTGCCACAGCGCATACCCCTTGAGGGCGGCGGGGAAGTCCTTCTTGCCCAGGCCGCGGAGGATCCGCGCGGGCGCGTCGGCTCCGTAGCGGGAGATCAGCGCCGCGACGAAGGCGGACCCCAGCGGGTAGACCAGCGAGCGGTCGTGCTTCTGGTTGAAGCGCTGGAAGTCGAACAGGTCTTCGATCGTGATCTCGCGGCGGGTGAGGACCACCGCGGCGAGCAGCCGGTCGGCTTCCTGCTGCTTCTCGCCGTCGCCGTAGCGGTAGCCGATCAGCTCGGCGAACCCTTCGTTGAACAGCTGCATCTGGTCCAGCTCGTCGCGGCCGTTGTCGGCCAGCATCCGATGCGCCAGCACGTGGGTCGTCTCGTGGGCGAGGGTGCCGACCAGATCCTGGGTCCTGGGGGCGATGCGGATCCGGTTCCAGTAGGCGGTGCCCGCGGTGTTGGTCATCGAGCCGGTGAGATCGACGTCGATCGCCACCGTCTGGGCACTGGGCAGCTCCTTCGAGATCTCCTCGTAGATCGCGTCGGCGCGCTTCGAGGTCGCGATCACCCGCGACCCGTCGCCCTGGTAGGCGAAGGTGTAGTGCCCGGTGGCGAGGTGCGAGAGCGGCAGCGTCCCGAAGTCTGCCCCGGCGACCTCCGCGTCCTTGGTCGGCGCGTCCTTCGGCTTGTCCTTCTCGTTCCAGGCGACTGCCGCGGCGGTCAGCGCGCCGAGAGTGAGCAGCACCGCCAACGCCGAGAGCAAAGGCCGCTTCATCGCTTCCGCCAGGCGGGCCAGCCGGGTGCTGCCCCCGGCGAACAGCCGCCAGCCGGCCAGCAGGAACAGCCCGCTCAGCGCCAGCTGCAGGCCGATCGCCCTGGGCGACAGCGGCCACCGGTCACCGACGAACGGGGTCTCGAGCAGCTCGGTCGGATCCAGCAGCAACGCCTGGGGATAAAACCGGCTCACCACCGAGAGCGCGGTCGCCAGCGTCGCCGCCGCCGCCCAGGCGAGGTTGCGCAGGTAGCCCAGCATCGTTCCGAGCGAGAGCCCGACCACCGCCGCGAGCGCGTTGAGCGCCCACGAAGTCACCACCAGGTGGGGATGGAGCGGCCAGGTCAACGAGTCGCGCGACAGCAGGTGGGTGCCCAGCCCGAAGGCCACCTGGGCGCTCGGGTAGATCATCAGCACCGCGACTGCCGTCCACAGCTTGGTGACGAACATCCGGGTGCGGGTGATCGGCAGCCCGTCGAGGAAGCCCAGGGTGCCGTCGTCCTGCTCTCGCACCAGCAGCCCGGTGCCGATCGCGAAGGCGAGCAGCAGCTGGAAGGTCATCCAGCTGCCCTTGGTCGAGAAGAGGATCTGGTCGGTCTGCTTGAGCAGCGTGTCGACCAGATCGACGCCGGCGCAGAGCACTCCCAGCGCGGCGAACGGCCGCAGATCGCGCAGCTCCTTCCTCGCCAGCGCGAACCTCACTGCAGCACCTGGCGCTGCGAGGCGAAGCGGACGTTGCAGCCCAGCACCGGCTGGTAGACCTCGAAGGCCCAGAAGAGCTGGGTCCCCCGGGGAAAGACGCGGGGCAGCACTCCCTTGCCGCGGGTGTCGAAGCGGGGAAGCAGCCCCGGGGTGAGCGCTCCGGTCCACGGCCAGAGGGGGGTGTAGCGGACGGTGTAGTCGACCGGCTCGGCGGAGGCGGGCACCGGGTCGACCTGGTGAAAGACCTCGAACCCCGAGCCGTTCCCGACCGGCTCCAGCTTCAGCCCGGCCTGCAGGCGCTTCAGCCCGGCCAGCGGCGCGGCGAGCCGGAGCCGATCTGCGGCCAGCCGCTGCTCGAGCGCGGCGGCCAGGGTGTCGAGCCGCAGCGTGCTGCCGGCCGCGAGCAGCTGCTCGAACGAATGGCGGGTGAGGGTGGCGCGGACGTCGTCGGCGGGCCGGGCTCCTCCGACCGCCGCCCGGGCGAGGGCCTGGAAGCGGTCGGCGCCGTCGCGGTCGGAGATCTCGGTCACCAGCTGGGTCTCGAGCGCATCGGCGAGGCAGGGCCCGAGGCGCTCGCGGGTGGTGAGCCAGTCCCGCAGCGCCGGTGGGGTCAGCACCCCCGCGCTGGCCGCCGCCGCGCGCAACGCCAGCAGGTCGTCGGGCTTTCCGCGCCGCACCCACCACTGGGCGAGGCCCGAGCTGAACCACGCCATCGGCTCGCGGCGAGACCGGTCGCGGGTGTACCAGGAGAGCACTTCCTGCAGCGCGAAGGCGCGGAACGCCAGCCGGTCGAGCGTCGGGCTGGCGAGCGGCGCCTTCAGCACCACCCCGTCGGTGTCCGACAGCCGCGCGCGGATGAAGGTCTCGGGGTCGAGGCTCGAGTCGGGCACCACGAAGACTGGCGGCATCTCGGTCATCCCCAGCCACAGCCGCAGCGACTCGAGGTCGCCGGCCAGCGCGGCGCCAATCTCGCCGGAGGCCTCGGCGGGATCCTGCTCGTTGCTGGTGGCGATTCCGACGAAGGTCTGCCCCTCGCTCGCGCGCGCCGCCCTGGCCAGCTCGAACAGCGGCCGCGGGCGGCGATCGGAGATCGTCTGCTCGGCGACGAAGAGGGTGAGCGCCAGGCCGCCGAAGAAGACCTTCTCGCGGTGGCTCATCTTCCGCGCGAGGTTCGCCGCCAGGCCGCCTTCCTGGCTGAGCCCGAGGGCGAAGGCGATCGCCAGGCACAGCAGCGCGGCGAGCCCGACTCCGAGCAGATCCACCCAGGGGAAGTGGTGCCGCTCGAAGGCCATCTGCTCGTCGACCAGCCGGAGCAGGGGAAGGGACGAGGCGTTGAAGTGCTTGCTGTCGGACAGCAGGCCCAGCCCGAAGCCGAGCGCCGCCCAGTAGACGAAGCGGTAGCGGCCCAGCATCGCGGCGAGGAAGGCGAGCGCGTGCGCGGCGAAGAGGAACATCCCGGCGCGCGAGGCGAGGATCGCCAGGTAGCGGACGCCGATCGGCTCGCGGCCTCTGGCGATCAGCGCGCAGCACAGCAGGGCGAGCGCGATCGGCAGCAGCGCCAGCGCCAGCCCGAGCCCCCACTTCACCCCCAGCACCCGCGCGCGCGTCACCGGCAGCGTCTCGAGGAACAGCTGGGTGCGGCCGGTGTACTCGCGGACGATCAGCCGGTTGTTGAGGACCAGCACCCCCAGCATTCCGAGCGAGAGGGTGAGCGAGCGGAAGGAGACGAACACGCTCCCGGCGTCCTTCCCCGACAGCAACAGCACCGCGAGGGTGAACGCCTGAAGCAGCAGCAGGGCGGCGAGCACCCAGGCGTGTTCGCGCAGCTCCTTCAGAAGCAGGGCGCGGGTCACGCCGTGGGTCTCACCGGGTCGGTGCGCGCGAACGCGAGGAACGCGTCTTCGAGATCCACCGGCGCGACCTGCACGTCTTCGGGCCAGACCGACTGCGCCCACAGCGCGGGGTCGGCCTGGACCACGTCGGCGCGCACCACGGTGAACCCGGCCGGAAAGCTGACCGGAGCGGGGCTGGTGACCCGGCGCAGCCCGCCGAGCAGCGCCGAGACCTCTCCTTCGAAGCGCATCTTCCCGGCCTGGATGATCCCGACCCGGTGGGCGACCTGCTGGACCTCGTCGACGATGTGCGAGGAGAAGAAGGCGGTGGTGCCGCGCTGGCGGACGACCTGCACCAGCAGCTCGTTGAACTCGGCCCGGGCGACCGGATCGAGGCCGGCGGTCGGCTCATCGAGCAGCACCAGCGCCGGGTGGGGAGCGAAGGCGAGCGCGAGGCCGAGCTTCGAGCGGGTCCCGCCCGACAGCTCGGAGGCGCGGCGGTCGAGCGGCACGTCGAGCAGCGCGAGCAGCCGGCGAAACTCGGGCTCGTCCCACTGGGGATAGAAGCCGCGGACGAACTGGCCGAGCTGGGCGGCGGTCATCCACGGGTAGAAGTTCTGTTCCTGCGAGACGTAGCCGATGCGCCGCTTGAGCCCGACGGTGACCTTCTTCACCTTCTCGCCGAGCAGCTCGATCTGGCCTGAGTCGGGGTGGAGGATCCCCATCAACAGCTTGAGGGTGGTGGTCTTGCCGGCGCCGTTGCGGCCGAGGAAGCCGTAGATTTCTCCCGGCCGCACCTCGAGCGACAGCCCGTCGAGCGCGGTGAGCTTTCCGAACCGGCGGCGAAGATCGGTGAGCCGGATCGCCGCGGTCATGTCTTGCGCGGCGGCAACAGGCCCTTCTCGGCGAGGAGCTCCTGGACCGCTTTGAGGATGGTGGCGGTCTTCGACTGGTTCACCCGGGCGGCCTCGAGCTTGGCGAGCTCCTGCTGGGTGAGGGCGACGCCGGCGGACTTCCGCAGCGTCTCGAGGGTGTTCGAGCGGGGGCCGGGGGCGGGCGACATGTCGACTTCGAACTTGATGTCGGCGTTGGTCGAGACGTCGCGGGTGACCGCCTTGCGGGCGCGGTTGCTGACCACCCGCGGCTCCTGCCCGCGGTAGTGGCGCATGATCGCGTGGCGGATCTCGGTCTCGCTGGCCAGCAGCGGCACCACCCGCGCGCCACAGCGGACCTTCACCGCATCGACCACGTCGAGCTCGGAGGGGTCGACCATCGCCAGCGACATCACCCGGTCCTTGAGCGAGACGGGGAAGACCGCGTGCTCGTCGCAGAACTTCGGGTCCAGCTTGGCGAGGGCGTGGGTGTCTTTGAGCACCGTGCCCAGGTGGGTGACGGGCATCCCGAGGGCCTTGCCGATCGCGGCGGTGATCTCTTCCTCGTCGGCCAGGCCCATGTCGGCGAGCACCTTCGGAAGCCGGCCGCCCCAGTTGCCCAGCTTGGCCATCGCGCTGCGCAGCTGCATGTCGTCGATCACCTGGGCCTTGAGGAGGATCTTGGCGAGCCGTTCGGTGTCCCGGGGTGAGGTCATTTGGCCAGAGCCTAGCAAGATGGGTAGGCTGCGGCCCCAAAGGGGTTTTCAACCATGATCCGCGCACTGCTCGTCACTTCCGTGTTGGCGTTGTTCTCTGT
>JAGSPQ010001049.1 GCA_018262385.1 Myxococcaceae bacterium
GGTCGCGGTCGGCGGGTACTGCAGGTTGCAGTAGTCGAGGTCCTGGTGGTCGGACACCGTCAGCGCGTGCTGCTGCGCCACCTCGTAGCCGTTGACGTCGCTGCCGTTGAGATCGCACCAGGTCCAGCTGACGCCGTTGTCCAGCGAGGCCCGCGCCGAGACCGCCCGGCTGCCGTTGTAGGCGGGCTGGAAGCCGAGCGAGAACTCGTCCGCTCCGGAGGCGTCGACGTTGAACGCGGCCTCCTGCCACCCCCACTGGGTGCTGCTCGAGGCGTTGTCGCCCGCGGTGCCGACCCCCAGCTGCGCGCGCAGCCCCGGAGTGGCTCCCGCATTCGCCGACAGCCCGGGCACGGTGATCCGCACGTAGCCCATCACCACGCTGCCGCTCGCCACCGTCGTCTTGTCGACGTACTGCAGCTTGCAGGCGCTGATCGCCGCGTTGGCCACCGTCAGCTTCGCCGCCTGCGCCGGCTGGTACCCGTTGGCCGCTCCGTCGAGGTCGCAATAGACGTACGGGAGGCTCTGGTAGCGGTAGCGCCAGGCGACGTCGTAGCTGCCCGGAGTGGCCGGCCCGGTGAACGCCTTGCGGTACTTGTCGAACACGAACGCATCGCCCGCGAAGGTGCCCGCCTGCCAGGTGGTCCAGGTCGACGGCTGGCTCCCCACCGCCCCGTAGCCCACCTCGCTGGTCACTGAAGCGCCCTGCCCGGCCGCCTCGGTCACGCTGGTCACCATCACGTGCGAGTTGCTCGGCGTCGACAGCCCCGACGGCTGGGCGAGCAGCGCCCCCGGCGCGTCGACCTGGCACTCGTCGACGTCCACCTGCTTCACCGTCGCGGCGCCGAGCTGCGCCAGCTGCACCGCGTTCTCGCTGCCGTCGAGGTCGCAGTAGCTGTAGGCGCTGCTCTGGTACTTGAACCGGAAGGCGTAGGCGAACGCGCCCGCGCTGGGGAAGGTCAGGTTGCCCTTCCATTCCTCGGTGCCGTCGGTCGCCTCGAGGTTGTAGGCCGCCGCGCTCCAGTTCCAGGCAGGATCCTCGGGCAGGACCGTGGTCGGCCCGTAGCCGAGCTCCCCCACGATCCCCACTCCGGCGTCCGCCGCCTCGGTCAGCCCCGCGCCGAACACCCGCCCGTAGACCGTGGCGCTCGCCTTCGCCACCCGCGCGTCGAGGGTGGCCGGGAACTGGAGCTTGCAGCGATCGACTCCGATCGCGCTCACCTGCACGGTGCCCGCCTGGTCGAGGGTGAAGCCGGCGTTGTCGCTGCCGTCGGCGTCGCAGTATTTGGGCGGCCCGTCGTTGAGGGTGAAGCGATAGGCGAAGGCGTAGCTGCCGGCGGCGAGGGTGGCCGGGAAGCTCGCCTGGTACTCGTCGTTCGCGCCTGCTCCGGTGTCCTTGCTGAAGGTGGCGTCGACCCAGGTCCAGGTGGAGCGGCCGGCTCACCCCCACCTTCGGCAGCTGGGTCTGGTTGAAGCCGTTGGCGATCCCGTCGCGGTCGGCCAGCACCCAGCTGACCCCGTTGTCCGCGCTGAACCGCGCCGCCAGCCGGTACTCCTTCGAGGTGGTGCCGGTCGCTCCGGCCAGCATCACGTCGCCCTTGTACGCATCGCGGAGCAGATCTCCGGTCGCCGGCCCGTCGGCGTCCCCGGCGTAGACCGCGTCGGTCCAGGTGAAGTCGCTGGCCACCGGCGGGCTGGAGAGGGTCGTCGCCACTCCGACCTGCGCCTTGATCCCCAGCCCCTGCCCCGCTCCCCGGGTCAGCGCTCCGGCCGAGACCTGAGAGAGGATCGTCACCGCGATCATCGCGCTGCCTGAGGTGTCCGCCGCGTCGAGCGGGTTGAGCAGCAGCGCCTCGTCGATCGCGCTCTGGGTCACCGGCTCGTAGGTGTACGCGTTGGGGAGGGTCGCGCTCTGGGCGTCGGGGTGGGTCACCGTCACCGAGACCTTGCCGAGCGCCGTGCCCGCCGGAGCCCGCACCGTCAGCTTGCGCCTGGTGCTGAGGATCACCTGGGTGCCCAGCCGGTCGCCGAACTTCACCGTCGCGCCGTCATCGAAGTTCGCGCCGTTCACCGTCACCAGCGTGCTGCCGGACAGCGGCCCGTGATCGGGGCTGATCGAGGTGAGCTCGGGAGCCTGCGCGCTGCCTCCCCCGGTGCCGCCGTCGTTGGCGGGGGGCGGATTGGGGCAGCCGGCAAGGACCGCGATCGCGACGAAACCGGTAAGGAGGAAGCGAAGCATGGGCGCGGACCCTACTCTGAGCGAGAATGGGCCCGCCATGAACCGAACCCTTGCGGTCGCGCTCGCTGCCTCCTGCCTGTTGTCCGCCTGCACCAGCTACCGGGACGACGTGGCCACCATCTGCGATGCCCCGGATAAGATCGGCGACACCTCGAAGATGAAGCCGAGCGAGAAGATGACGCTGATGGGGAAGTACTGCGAAGAGAACGTGAAGTCGGAGAAGGGCAAGGAGCTGCTCTGGTCGCTCGCGGCTTCGCCCCGCGGAGTTCGCAACAAGATCATCCGCAGCGAAGCGGCGAAGGTGGGGATCAACCCCTGCCACCTCGCCGACGTGCCGTAACTGGCGGGCCGGAAAACCGGACCAGAAGGCAGGCCCAGCCGGACAAGGCAAACCGAACGGACGATAAGGCAGGCCCAGCCGGACAAGGCAAACCGAACGGAACCCACTCCGTTCATCCCGAGAGCAGTCGAGGGACGCTCGAGTAGCGGCGTCAGTCGCGTCGATTCCTGCCACGGGCAAGCGCCGACACCCGCGCCCAATCGCTCGCGATCAGCGCCTCCTTCTTGGCGCGGCTCCACTTCTTCAGCTGGCGCTCTCGAACGAGCGCATCGTCTCTGGACGGCAGCTCCGCGGCAAACACCAGCTCAACCGGAAGTCGGGTCGAGGTGTATCCGGCAAGCTCGCCCGAGAGGTGCACCGCCAGCCGTCGGTCGAGATCGTCGGTGCTGCCTACGTAGTAGGTCTGATCGCTGCACCGGAGGATGTAGACCCAGAACGGCATACCGTCCCTCGACTGCTCTCGGGATGAACGGAGTGCGTTCCGTTCTGTCTGCCCGTTCTGTCTGCCCGTTCTGTTTGCCCTTCGCGTCTTTCCTCGCCCTGCCTACCAGCGCAGCCGAATGCCCAGCGAGCCGCTGACGTAGAACCCGATCGGGGTCGCCGGGAGCACG
>JAGSPQ010000359.1 GCA_018262385.1 Myxococcaceae bacterium
GGGCGCCAAGCCGGGCGAGACCGTCGGCGCGGTGGTGCTGCGCGAGGGGAAGGAAGTGCAGCTCGAGGTGACGTTCCAGGAAGGGCGTCGCCGGTGAGCTTCTAGTCCAGCTCTTCCTGCAGCTGCGCCCAGGCGTCCATCAGCTCCCGGGTGCGCGTCTCCGCCAGGCTGCGGAACTCGGGCGCCAGGTGCGCCACCTTGTCCGGGTGGTACTGGACGATCAGCGCCCGCCACGCCTTCTTCGCCTCGGCCAGCGTCGCCCCCGAGACGATCCCCAGCACCGCGTACGGATCCTTCCCCAGCGGCTTGAGCGGGGTCGCCGCCCCCTTCGCCTCTGGCTCCCCCTCCGCGCGCCCCCGCTTGCCCCGGCCCGGCCGCTTCGCCGGATCCGGCGGCACCACGCTGCGGCTCAACTTCGCCAGCGCCTCCTGGAGAAACCAGGCGTCTTCCTCCGGCCGGCCGTAGCGCTTCACCACCGCGCGCGCGATCCCTCCGTCGACGAAGAAGTACCCGCCCGCCGCCGCGTACGCCGCCCGCGAGTCCGACGGGTAGAGCGCGTCGGCCAGATCCGTCACCGGATCCCGCCACATTCCTTCCGCCCCGCCTTCGTCGACCACCAGCACCTGGTCGAACGCGTCGCCGAAGTTCCGCTCGAGCGACCCGAACGGTTCCTTGTGCGCCTTCGCCGCCGGCGCCCGATGAGGCGGCACGGTGGTGACCATCAGCAGCTTCCGCGCCTGGGTCACCCGGGCGAAGAGCTTCTGCTTGACCTCCCGGTCGGCGAAGTAGAGGACGTCGATCATCGCTCACCGCCTACTCTACGCGCCCCTATGACCGCTCACCGCCACTTCGACGAGCCGCACCCGTTTGCGTTCGACTCCGCCACCGAGCACTACGCGGCCGATCGTCCCGTTCGCCCCGAGCACCTCAAGCTCGAGGTCACGCTCGACTTCGAGCGCTCATCGATTCGCGGCGTCGGCACCACCCGGCTCACCGCGGTGCGGCGGGTCCACGCGATCACCTTCGACGCGGTCGAGCTGCAGATCGAGAAGGCCGAGGTCGACGGGCGCGCGGCCGACTTCGACGCCGACGGCAAGAAGCTCCACGTTCACCTGCCCGCCGCGCTCGAGCCGGGCGCCAGCGCGACGGTGCGCATCAGCTATCGCGCCCAGCCGCGCCGCGGCCTCTACTTCATTCACCCCGACAAGCAGTACCCGAAGCGGCCGACCCAGGCGTGGACCCAGGGCCAGGACGAGGACTCGCGCTACTGGTTCCCCTGCCTCGACGCTCCGGCCCAGAAGGCCAGCTCGGAGGTGATCGCCACCTTCCCCGCCAGGATGACCGCGCTCAGCAACGGCAAGGTCGTCTCCAACACGGTGAAGGGCCCGCTGCGGACGATGCACTACCGCCTCGACGCGCCGCACTCGCCCTACCTCGTCACCCTGGTGGTGGGCGAGTTCGAGGAGCACCTCGCCCCGGTGCCCGGCTCCCCCAGCCGGGTCCGCACCCTGTTCCCGAAGGGCCGCAAGGCCGACGCGCTGCGCTGCGCCGAGCGGACCCCGCGGATGATCCACTTCTTCGAGCAGCTCACCGCCCAGCCGTTTCCGTGGGGCGACTACGCGCAGATCTTCGTCGCCGAGTTCATCTTCGGCGGGATGGAGAACACCTCCGCCACCACCCTGACCGACGCCGTGCTCCACGATCAGCGGGCCCACCTCGACTACAGCGCCGAATCGCTGATCGCCCACGAGCTGGCCCACCAGTGGTTCGGCGACCTGCTCACCTGCCGCGACTGGCCGCACGGCTGGCTCAACGAGGGGTTCGCGACCTACTCCGAGGTGCTGTGGAAGGAAGAGGGCGACAACGACGACGAAGCGGATCACGCGCGCAGGCTGGATCTCGACGCCTACCTCGAGGAAGCCAACGAGCGGTACCAGCGCCCGATCGTCGCCCGCCGCTTCGACGAGCCGCTCGAGCTGTTCGATCGCCACCTGTACCAGAAGGGCGCGCTGGTGCTGCACGAGCTGCGCACCCGGCTGGGCGACGCCGACTTCCACGCGGTGCTGCGCGCCTACGTCGCGCGCCACAAGGGCCAGTCGGTCGAGACGGTGGACCTCGCCCGCGCGATCGAGGACACCACCGGGAAGAACTACGACCGCTTCTTCGACGAGTACGTCTACCGGGCTGGCCACCCCGCGCTGAAGGTCGACCTCTCGTGGGACAGCCAGAGCAGCCGGCTGAAGGTGGTGGTGAAGCAGACCCAGGGCGGCGACGCGCTGTGGCGCCTCACCCTCCCGGTGCACGCCCAGGTGAAGGGCGCGCTGCACAAGTCGACCTTCGAGGTGGTGGCGAAGGATCACGTCTTCTACCTGCCGCTCGAGCGCGAGCCGCAGATGGCGATGGTGGATCCCCGCCGGGATCTGCTCGCCACCCTCGAGGTCGACAAGCCGGTCGCCTGGCGCCGGCGCGAGCTGGCCCACGCTCCAGTGGCCCGCGCCCGCACCGAGGCCGCCGCGGCGCTCGGCAAGGACGGCTCGGCAGAGTCGATCGAGGCGCTCGGCGCGACCCTGCTCGACGAGAAGGCGTTCTGGGCCACCCGCGCCGCCTGCGCCCGCGCGCTGGGCCTCATTCGCACCCCGAGCGCCCGCGACGCGCTGATCGACGCACTGAAGATCAAGCACCCCAAGGCGCGCCGGGCGATCGCCGCCGCCCTGGGTCAGTTCCGCGAGGACCCGGTGGCCGGCCAGGCGCTCACCACCCTCGCGCGCAAGGGCGACCCGAGCATCTTCGTCGAGGCCGAGGCGGCCCGCGCGCTCGGCCGGCTGCGGGGCGAGCAGGCCCGCGTCACTCTCACCGCGATGCTCGATCGCCCCAGCTTCTTCGACGCGATCGCCTCCGGCGCGCTCGACGGCCTGGCCGAGCTGCAGGATCCCGCCGCCTGGCCTCGCGTCGTCGCGCTGACGAAGTACGGCGCGCCGTCCCACGCCCGCCGTGCCGCGCTGATGGCGGTGGCGAAGCTCGCCGAGGTGGCCGAGAAGAAGACGGTGGCAGTGGATCTGATCTCCCAGGCGCTGCGCGATCGGCAGTTCCGGGTTCAGATGGCCGCCTTCGACGCCGCCACCGCCCTGGGCGACAAGCGGCTGATCGGCCCGCTCCAGTCGACCCCGTTCCTCGACGGCCGCGCCCGGCGGGCCGCCAGAGAGGCGGTGCGGGCGCTGCGGTCCACCGAGGGGCCGGCGAAGGAAGTCGCCTCGCTGCGCACCGAGCTCGAGAAGCTCAAGGGCGAGACCCGGACGCTCAAAGAGCGCGTCGAGGCGCTGGACGTTAAGAAGAAGCGCCCCGCCCGTAAAACTTGAGCCCCTCTCCCCAGATCAAGATCTTCAGCGGCATCGCCCAGATTCCCCGCGAGGCGTGGAACGCGCTGCTGCGGCCGCTCGATCCCCCGGTGCTGCGCTGGGAGTGGCTCGACGCGCTCGAGTCCTCCGGCAGCACCACGAAGCGGCGCGGCTGGGAGGCCTGCCACTTCACCCTCTGGCGCGGCGAGCAGCTGATCGGCGCCGCCCCTGCCTGGCTCAAGCACCACAGCATGGGCGAGTACGTCTACGACTTCGCCTGGGCCAACGCCGCCCGCACCTTCGGCCTCGACTACTACCCGAAGCTGCTGGTCGGGGTGCCGCTCTCTCCGCTGACCGCCCGCCGCTTCCTCTGCGCGAGCGGAGAAGACGAGGCCGAGGTGCGCCGCGCGCTGCTCGAGGGGGTGCTCGCGCTGGGCCGCGAGGAGAAGCTGTCCTCGGTGCACGTCATCTTCCCGCCCGCCGCCGAAGCCGAGTCCCTGCAGCAGCTCGGCCTCTTTCGCCGCGTCGGGATGCAGTACCACTGGGGCAACCCCGGCTACCGCAGCTACGACGACTACCTCGCCCGCTTCGACTCCAAGCGAAGGCACCAGCTGAAGCACGAGCGCGGCGCCGCGGCGAAGCAGCAGATCCACCTGCGCACCATTCGCGGCGACGAGCTCGGCCCGGAGCACGCGGCGATCGCCTACCGGTTCTACGAGGCGACGGTGGAGAAGAACGGCTGGGGCCAGGTGCAGCTCAACCAGGACTTCTTCTTGCGGGCATTCGCGGCCCTCCGAGGGAACGTCGAGCTGGTGGTGGCCGAGCGCGAGGGAAAGACCATCGCCGGGGCCTTCAACCTCTCCACTGCCGAGCGCCTCTACGGCCGCTACTGGGGCTGCTTCGAGGAGCACCCCTTCCTCCACTTCCACGTCTGCCTCTACCACTCGATCGACGACTGCATCGGGCGGGGGCTGAAGGCGTTCGAGCCGGGCGCCGGGGGCGAACACAAGATATCTCGAGGGTTTGTGCCGACGGCCATCCACAGCGCCCACCGGATCTACGAGCCGAAGTTCCAGGCCGCGGTCGAGAGCTTCTGCCAGCGCGAGCGGGTCCAGGTGGAGCAGGTGCTGCGCGAGGGTGAGCAGGTGTCGGGCCTCAAACCCTGGGTCGGGCCCTCGAAAACGTAGGCCGCCAAGGCAGTGTGGACTGGCAGTCCACACCTGTCCGGCTGCTTGGCTTCACCGTCCACAGATCGGCAAAAAGATCGCGCGAACGCCGTTCTTTTCGGTCAACCTGCGCGACAACACAGTCTTCTCGGAGCGCGAGAATCCGTCCACTCACCCGCACTCCTCTCAAGGGGGAAACACAAAATGGCAATTTCGAAAGTCACGTCGCCCGTCCTCACCACCGCCAAGAAGCTCTCGGACCTCGTCGCGCCCAAGGACGCTGGCGCGACCGCCGCGATGAAGGAGCTGGCGAAGAACAACCCGGGAGCCAAGTCGATCTCGGGCGAGGAGATGGCTGCGGCGATCACCAAGGGGACGCAGGATCTCGACAACCAGGCCGCTGGCAAGGAGTACGCGGTCATCAAGCAGTTCGTCGACAAGAACCCGACCAAGCTCTCGCCTGAAGCGAAGAAGGTGTTCGAGGTCTACAAGAAGCAGGTCGAGCTGGCGAAGGCGAACGGCCAGACCGGGATCGACACCCGCGCCTACGCGAAGATGACCACCGCGATGAACGCGGCGGCCAAGCCCCAGTACACCGACAAGATGAAGGACCTGGCGAAGGGCAACAAGGAGCCCGGCTCGATCTCCGGCAAGGAGATGACCGACGCGATCCTCAAGGGCACCCAGGACATCGACAACCAGGCCGCCGGCAAAGAGTTCAAGGACATCTCGAAGTTCGTGAAGGAGAACGCGCAGCTGCTCTCTCCCGAGGCGAAGGCGGCCTATGCCGTCTACGAGAAGGCCGCCAAGGCCGCCCAGGCCAAGGGCCAGACCGGCATCGACAACAGCTCCTACCAGCGGATGGCGCGGGACATGGCGAAGGCCGGCGCGCCGAAGCACGCCGACGCCTCGATGGGCGCTTC
>JAGSPQ010000360.1 GCA_018262385.1 Myxococcaceae bacterium
AGGCCATCTGATCGCGATGAAGCTGCTGGCGAATCGAAGGCAGGACCAGGCCGATCTCGACAACCTGCTCCAGGCCCTGCCTGCGAAGGACAGACGACAGGCGCTTCAGGCAGTCGCGCAGATCATGAGCGCCGGCCGCGGTGACGGGCGCGATCTCGTTCGCGAGCTGAAGGCACTCCTGCTCGCGCCGGTTCCGTTCCTGCCGCGCGGGCTCGAGAAGATCGGGCTGAGCAAGAGACGCGCGCGCTGAAGGCTGCGGTGGCAGTCAGGGCTTGCGCGGGCCGACCCCGAAGGTGTGGTCGTTGTGCGAGGTCTTCGGGTGGTTGAGGAACTCCTCGCTGCGGCGCGGCCCGAGCAGCTTCTCCAGTTCGCTGATCACCCGCTCGTCCTCGACGATGAACAGCCGGCAGGCGCGCATCACCGGAGGGCCGGCCGCCGGATCTCGGGGAGCAATCAGCCCCGCCCGCTCGTCCGCCAGCGTCCGCACCGAGTCGGGGAAGTCGTCTTTGAGTGACTTGGCGCGCAGCTCGTTGAAGATCGTCTCCGTCCCCAGCGTGCTCGCCTGGTTCGGATCTCCGCCGATCTCCTGGTAGAGGGCGAGCAGCCCGGTGCGGGTGCGGGCGGTCGAGGCCTCGAAGATCTCCCGCACCCGGGCGATCTCGGACGCAGTCAGCCCCAGCTCGTCGCGCACCTTGTCGTCGATCTTCGTCTCCATCCCCGACAGCTGCGGGCCGCGCAGCCGCAGCTCGCCCTTCTTCGCCGAGGCCAGCAGTTCCTCCTGCGCGAGGCGGTAGTAGTTGCGCGCCGGGCGCTCGTCTTCTCCTTCAACCTTCTTCTTCAGGGCTTCGCGCTGCTTGAGCAGCGACTCTTTCTCGTCGCGCAAGCCTTCGACCATCGCTACCAGCTGCGGCTGGGTCAGCGCCTGGAGGTCGGCCGCTCCAGTGGGACGGGTCGACTCGCCGGTGAGCGCCGCGGCGCCGGGCGCTGCGCTCGGAGCGGCGGCCGCCACCTTCGCCGGCCGGTACGGCGTCGGCCTGGCATCGCCGGTCTTCCACTGCTCGCCGGCCTGGAGCACCAGCGGCGCGCCGTCGCCCTGGCGCACGCTGGCGTGGCCGTCGACGACGAAGAGGGTGAGGCCGCCCCCGAGGGCAGCGGCGGTGACGGCGACGGTCGACAGCTTCATCCACTGGGTCTTCATCAGCTCTCCGGAGGTCGTGGTGCTCAGCAGCTGAGTCACACGAGCGACCCCTTCGGAGGGTTCCATCGAGACGACCGAAACCCCGTTCACCGTCACCGCCGCAGAGGAGGCGCGCAGGGTCAGCTCTTCCGCGCGCACCAGGGCGCTGCCGCGATCCAGCGACAGCCCCTTGCGGTGGCTCAGCCGCCCGCCGCCGGGGACCAGCACCTGCGCTCCCTGCTGGACCAGCTGCGCCGACCCGGCCGGACCGACTGCCACGGCCCACTGCCCCGAGCCCTGGCTCGAAGGTGCGGTCACCGCCCGGCCGTCGATCTGCACCTCGCCGCTCGGCACCACCACCCAGCGCTCACCGTCCGGAGCGAGCAGCGTCCACCCGAGGAAGCCGGCCGCCACTGCCGCCGCCACCAACCCGACCCGG
Source organism: Myxococcaceae bacterium (assembly GCA_018262385.1). GTDB lineage: Bacteria > Myxococcota > Myxococcia > Myxococcales > Myxococcaceae > JAGSPQ01. Next base: position 1,617 of record JAGSPQ010000360.1, read on the forward strand.
AGGTTCAACCCTGCCTCGCGCCGCTTCGGCTCCGGCCGCCGCACCCGGGCCAACAACGCCTCGAGCTTCGGGTCGGGCAGCCCGACCGGCAGCGCCTCCACCGCCGCGTCGAGGGACTGCAGCTGCCGCAGCCGCTCGGCGAACCCCGGCTGGGCCTCGAGCGCGCGCGACGCTTCCGGGGTCAGCTCGCCGGCGCGGTACCGCGACAGCTGTTCGAACTCTTCACTCATGCGTCACCTGCCCGCCTCGGGGTCTGCGCCAGGAGTGGCTGCAGCGTCACCGCCAGCGCCGCCCGGGCGCGGTGCAGCCGCGACTTGAGCGTGCCGACCGGCACTTGCTCGACTTCCGCCACTGCTTCGAGCGGCTGTCCGTGCACCTGGGTCAGCACGAACACCCGCCGCTGGGCCTCCGGCAGCCGCGCCAGCGCGGCCTCGAGCGCGGCGTCGAGCTGGTGTTGATGGACTGCGACGTCGGCGCCGGGCCGGCCGTCCGCCACTTCCAGCCCGTCGTCGAGCGGCGCCAGCTGGAGGTGCCGCCGCTTCTTCTCGTCGAGCAGCCAGCGGTGGGCGACGGTGAAGACCCAGGTGGTGAGGATCGCCGGCCCGTCGAACTCGAATCGCGAGACCACGGTGAGCAGCTTCTCGAGCAGCTCCTGGGTCAGGTCGTCCGCGTCCCCGGCCGGCCCGGCGCGCCGGACGAACGCGTGCAGCACCGGAGCGTAACGGCGCAGAAAGACGTCCTGGGCGCCCCGGTCGCCCCGCCTCAGCCGCTCGACGGTGAGCCGATCCAGCTCCATTCGTTCGAATAGTCACACGAACGACGCGGCAGAAGGTTCCCTCAGCGCTTCGCTTGCAGTCCGACCGCGGTCGCGCCCTCGGGCTGGGGGCCGAACTTCATCGCGCCGGCGGGGAGGAAGTAGAGGATGTCCATCACCCCGCCTTCCACCGTCGGCACGTGCCAGGAGCCGGGGGCGTAGACCGTCCACCCCTCGGGGCGGCCGTCGAACTTCGGGCTGCCGGAGACCGCGAAGCACAGGTCGAACTCTCCGCCCGGGTGGGCGTGGGCCATCCCCGGCCCCGACATGTGCACCGCGTCGATCGAGAGGCTGCCGTCGGTGGACTTCTGCACCCGCGAGTACCGCACGCCCTCGTTCTCGCGCTCGCACAGCCAGCGCGCCTCGACGCCTTCGCGCATCAGCTGCTTGACCTGCTGCACCTGGGGCGAGTCGATCGGAAACTTCGCCGCCAGCGCGGTAGCCGCGTCAGGGTTCGTCACGTCGGTCTCGCGGATCGCCGCCAGCAGCGGCGCCAATGCGGCGAGGAAGTCTTCCCGGTTGGCCATGGGGCGAAAACCACCACAGCCGTGCCAGACTGTCGACCGTGCTGCTGACCTTCTCGATCGCGCTCCTCGTCACCGCCGCGCCGCAAGGGCGGGTGGTGCTGGTGTCTCCGCTCGAGGCGCAGGGCGCGACCGCGCTTCAGCTGGCGACGGTGCGCGACGCGGTGCTGCTCGAGCTGAAGGCGCAGGGCTACGACGCGCGGGCCGAGGAGCTGGGGGCGCCGAAGGACACCTCGGGCACGGTCGGCGGCGCGGTGGTGATGGTGAAGGGCACCTTCGAGGTGATGCTCCGCCTGAAGGAGCTCCACTCGTCGGCGATCATCGCCACCAGCACCGTGCGGTGCGGCACGGCGGAGAAGCTCGCCGAGGCGGCGAAGGAAGCGGCCTCCCAGCTGGCCCGGGAAGGCCGGCAGCAGTGGGGGATGCGGACGAAGTTCAAGCCGGCGAAGTAGCGCGCTGCCCGGGCGGGGCGGTCAGACCGGGTTCTCGAGCTCCGAGACCAGCCGCTCCGCCTCGCGGAAGCCGGCATCGCCGAGCACTTCCCACGCCTTCACCAGCCCCTGCGCCTTCTGGTAGTCCTCTTCGAAGAACCGGATTGCGCGGTGCTCCTGGTCCCACGCCCGCATTCTCGCCAGCGACTTCAGCAGCGCGCCCGCCTGCCGCCGCGCCTCGGTGCGATCGCGCAGCGACGTGGTGGGCGACAGATTCCTCACCCAGTCGTCCGCCTTCGGCTGCTCCCGCAGCACCTGCGCGGACGCCTCGATCACGAAGCCGAGCAGCTCCCGGCGCTTCGACGCCTCGGCCGCCTTGAACAGCGCCCCGAGCACCGCGGCCTGCGCCCGGCCGACCCGCGCCAGCTCCGCCGGATCCGACGCGCTGCGCTTGCCTTCCTCCATCTTCACCCACGCGCGGGCGAGCGTCGGCTGCAGAGCCTCGAGGAAGAAGGTGAGCGGCGCGCCCTCCGCCAGGCTGAGCTCCGGGAGGTCCGGGCCCAGCTCCCCGGCGCGGGCCAGCGCGGCAGGCTGCAGCACCCAGCAGAGCGCCGAGCTGCGGACCCGGGCCTGGGAGGCGAACCCGCGCTCGCATGGAGTGTCGGCCACCATCGTCAGCGCCAGCGCGAGCAGCGCCTCGTCGGCCCACCCGGAGGTCGTCTTCCCGGGCAGCGCCTTGAGGCCGCCCTCGGCCAACGGGCTGCGGAGCATCCACTGCAGCAGCTGATACGAGCCGGCCTGAAAGTCGATCGGCGGCAGCGGGGTGCGCTCCCACAGTCGCTTCGTCCGTTCCTGCCGCCAGCCACCGCCGCGCAGCAGCGCCAGGCCCACCCCGCGGCTCAGCGTCTCTTCCAGCAGCCCCATCGCGGTCGGCCCCAGCTGATCGGGAGCGGCGCGCTGGGCGCTCAAGATCCGCTCCACCTCGGCGTAGGACGTCTGTCCGACCACTGCGCGCGCGACCCGCAGCAGCTCGGACTCCTGGGCGGTGACCTGCGCGCTCATCGCGACGTCCTCCAGCGCACGCCGTCGGCCGCCGCCGGCCAGCCGTTGATGGTCAGCCCATCCCGGGTCAGCCGCAGCTCGACGGTGTTGGCGCTGGCGAAGCGCGGATCGGCCAGCGAGTACCGGGGAGTGAGGAAGTGCATCACCTGGTTGGTCGAGCCCAGCCAGCGGCGCCTGGTCTCGGGCAGCGACTGCTGGTAGCGGCCATCGACCAGCAGATCGACCGCCTTCAGCAGCCGCTCGGCGCCGGGGCGCGCGCGAAGCTCGGCGAGGGTGTAGCCGCTGTAGAGCATCACCGACAGCCCACCGGCGCGGACCATTTCGCAGAAGTCGGCCACCGCCTCGGCCTGTTCGCCCGGCTCGCCGCCCAGCACCGAGACGCCTTCCAACCCGGCGGTGGCGAGCGCCTGCGCGGCGAGCTCGGCGGAGTCGGCCGCCCGCCCCTTGTCCGCGGCGAACATCTCCGGGTTGCAGCAGCCGGGGCAGCGCAGGGAGCAGCCCTGGACCCAGAGCGCGAACCGGCGGCCCGGCCCTTCGGCCTCGGTGTCGGCGACGATCTGGGCGAGGCGAAGTTGCACGGGCGAAGGCTCCAACAACGCTGCGGTTCTAACCGTTCATCCCGAGGGGCGTCGAGGAGCCGGCCGGGTCAGA
>JAGSPQ010000361.1 GCA_018262385.1 Myxococcaceae bacterium
ATCTCAACCCCGACCCCGAAGTACGGGGCGGCTGGCGCGCTGTGGCTAAGGCAGCGGGTCTTTCTGACGGGTGGCCTTCACCGCCATCAAGATCCCCAGACCGAGCGCGATCAGCGCGCCGACCACGATCCAGGGAATCGGCGCGTGGAGGATGGCGGCTGCGTAGATGAGCCCGCCGATGACCAGGAGGATTCCACCCACATAGATTCCGAAGGACATGAGCGGAGCGGTGCACGAATGGGTCCAGCGGCAAGCGGGCCGCATCGCTCGAAAGCCGAGCGGGCCGGTGAGGCGGGATGGCGCGCCCCACGCAGCCCCGCCCCGCGGCGCTTGCGTCAGTGACGCGCCGCCGCGAGCCGAGCCGCCGCCTCGGCTTGCAGGTACGGCTGGTGGTGCTTCTCGAGGAAGCGATCCTTGAAGTCGCGATGCGACGACACCCCACCGAGCAGCTTCACCAGCCGAATCAGCCACCAGGCGGTGTCGAGCTGCCACCAGAGAAAGCCCGAGCGGGCTCCGGTCGGGTAGAGGTGATGGTTGTTGTGCCACTCGCCCGAGACGGTTCCGGCGAACAGCTGGTTGATCGACTGGTCCCCGCGGTGGAAGTCGACGCCGGGACGACGCTTGTCTTTGCCGGCTCCGTGCGCGTCGTAGTTGAAGTCCCGGATTCCGATCGCCCAGATCGCCGACATCCCGAAGATCGCGCACGCCAGGCCATGTCCCCCGATCAGGAAGAAGGCGGCGTACCAGAAGCCCCAGTTGAGGGCCCAGTGCAGGGCGGTCCACCCGGGGTGGCAGATCGAGCCCCAGCGCAGGTACTGCGGATGGCTGTTGATCCGGACGCCGGTGTGGCTGACCAGCGCGGCGGCGCGGGCGTAGTCCACCGGCGACAGATCCAGCGCGAGGCCCTGGTGGAGCTCGGCGGCGAGCAGGCAGTAGAGCCGGCCGCCGCGGACGTTGTAGGGGTCGCCGATCTGCTCGGAGAACGCGTGGTGGACGTGGTGGGAGACGATGTAGACCTCTTCGGGCACCAGGCGCAGCGTGAGGTTGCGAATCACGAAGCGGTAGATCGGATGGCTGAACGTGAACGCGCGGTGGGTGCCGTACCGGTGGAGCCAGACGATGTTCACCGTGCCGAGCCCGACCATCGCGTAGAGGAAGCCGATCAGCGCCAGCTTCCACGAGAAGAACTGGGTGAGAAAAACGATCGCAAACGGCGCGAGCGCCAGCGTCCAGACCCACCCGGTGACGGCGAGCCAGTTCTTTCGCGAGCGGAAGAGGTTCATCCGCGAGCGCCAGTGCGACATCAGCTCGCCGACGGACGGGGCGTAGAACTTGCCGTCGCGCGACCACCCGTAGGGCGGAACGGCGAGAACACGCTGGAGGAAGGGGTCGGTCACCCCCGAGGCCTATCAAGTCGCGGGCGCGCGCGCTCGTGCTCGTGCGCGCGATCACCCGCGCCGACCCGCTGAAGGCGATTCTCACCTAACCTGCGGTGGATGGAATCCGGCGCGCTGTTGAAGGAGCTACAGGACGAGACGCTCCCGCGGTTGCCGCCGGCGCGCGCGGCGCTCGAGAAGGCGCGCACCTCGCAGCTGCCGCAGGACGTGGCGCCGGTGCGCGAGTTGCTGCACCAGGTGGCCGGCAGCGCGGCCCCGCTCGGGCTGCCCCAGCTGTCGCGGCTGGCCCGCTTCGGCGAAGAGCTGGCGGTGCTGGTCCTCAACGGCGACGCGAAGACCAGCGACGGCAGCCTCACCCTGCTGGGCCGGGTGCTCGACGCGGTCGAGGCCGAGCTCACCTCGTCCGGGCTGCCGGCCGATGGCGCCCCCAGCGAGGCGACGTCCCTGGTGGCGGTCAGCCCGGTGGCCCCGGAAGGGCCCCGGCCGGCCCCCGCCCGGCCCGAGCGCCCCCAGGTGTTGATGGTCGACGGCGACCCGGTGAGCGTGAAGCTGTTCACCCGGGTGCTGGTCGACCAGGGCTTCGAGCTGAGGGCGATGAAGGCGGCCGACGCGATCGCCCCGATTGAAGAGGGCGTGGCCGACGTGCTGCTGCTCGACCTCTCGGGCGGGGTGACCGACGCGTCGCGGGCGATGGTGGCGATGGCGAAGGTCCGGCGGATGCCGGTGGTCGCGATGAGCAAGCTGGCCCGGGAGCACGAGTCGGTGGCCGCGATCGCCCGCGAGGTGGACGAGTATCTGACCAAGCCGGTCGCGCCCGAGGCGATGGTGGCGAAGGTGCGGGCCCACGCCGAGCGCCGCCGCGCCGTCCGCGCCGCGCGGTCGAGGGCGCCGACTTCGCTCACCCCGGCGCTCAAGCCCCCGCCGCCGCCGGCCGGCGGAGTGCGGGTGCTGGTGGTGGACGACAGCCGGGTGATTCGCGGGCTGGTGCGCGAGTTCCTCGCCGAGTCGATGGTGGAGGTGGTCGAGGCCGAAGACGGCAAGGCCGCGCTGCGCCTGCTCGAGGAGCTCGATCGCCCGCCGGCCGCCGCGGTGGTCGACATGCAGATGCCCGAGCTCGACGGGCTGGGGCTGACCCGCGCGATGCGCCGGCAGGACCTGCTGCGCGGATTGCCGATCGTGCTGCTCAGCGCCCAGGACGACCCCGAGTCGCAGCAGGCGGCGCTCGAGGCCGGCGCCAACGCCTACCTGGTCAAAGAGAAGTTCGACGCTCCCGAGCTGCGCCGCGCGCTGCGCAAAGCGGGGATGGAGCTGGGCGAGCCGGTCTAGCCGGCCGGCGCTGGAGACCCAGACCCAGCAACGCGAGCAGGCCCAGCGAGACGCCGCCGACGGACGAGCACCCCGCCGTCTGTGGGCTGACGACGCTGGGCGCCGCGAGCGCGGGTGGGTCGACCTGCACCGCGGGTCGAATCGGAAGAATTCCTCCTACCGGATTGAACTCCACCAGCAGCGCGCTGGTCGGCATCAGCGAGCGTGGGATCACCGCGTCCCAGGTCGTGCCGGTGCCCGCCGGAGAAATCTGCCCGGCGGCATTGAGCGCGAACGCGCGCCAGGCGCCCTGCTGCCCGATTCCCTTGAAGCCGAGCTCGACCGCGGCGGCCACCTCGAGGCTCTTGTTCACCAGCACGACGGTGACGCGGGCCGAGTCGTCGAAGGAAGCGAAGGCAGACACCGCCGAGTCCGAGGAGTGCGCGGCGATCGACGTGGTGCCGAAGCGACCGCCGGCCCCGTCGTAGTTTCCGTACAGCCGATCGGCGGCCTGCTCGAGCAGCACGAGCGGATCCCCGCTCGGAGTCGAGGTGACGCCGTCGCGTCCGAAGATGCCGAAGAGCATCGTCTTCGCGAGCTGGCCGTTGGCGACGCCGACCGCCCAGTGCTCGGCGCTCGCCTGCTGCTCCGCGTCGTTCCCCAGGCTGGCGTAGACCCCGGGAGCGATCGGCCGGCGATCCTGGCTGGCGTCGACCGTCACCGTCACCGGCGCGGCGAAGGCGTTCGCGCCCAGCAGGCACAGGGCCCACGCGGCGTTGCGGCGGCGCAGCAGCATTCCCACCAGCGCCACCAGCCCGAAGGCTCCCCCGGTCGCGCTGCAGCCCTTCGGCGTGGCGGTCGGCGCCGGGGTGCTGCCCGCATCGGCCACCGGCTCGCTGCCGGCGTCGGGTGCCGGGGCGAGGAGGCCTCCCTCCGGGATGAACTCGATCAGCACCGCCGTGGACGGCGGCACCACGTGGGTCAGCTTCCCGCCGGTGACGGTTCCGCTGCCCGCGGCCGCCAGGCGGCCACCGGCGCCGAACTGGAAGGCGCGCCAGGTTCCGCTCGGACCCATGCCGGCGAACCCCAGCGTCACCGAGTCGGCCGCCGCAGGATCCTTGTTCACCAGCACCACCGTGACGTGGGCCGCGCCATCGAACGCCGCGAAGGACGACAGCATCGGGTTGGCCGACGCCGCGCGGATCGAGGTGTTGCCAAAGCGGGCGCCGGCCCCGTCGTAGTTGCGGAAGAGCTTGAACGCGTCTTCGCCGATCGACCCGTTCGCCGGGGGATCCTGGAGGGTGGCGAGGTCGACGCCTTCCCGCCCGAAGATTCCGAGCACGTCGGCCTGGGCCAGCGCCCCGTTGGGGGTGTCGATCGCGCCCCACGCGTAGCTCGAGATCGACAGCCGGGTTCCCGGGTAGGACCCGGTGATCCACTGCTGCATCCGCGGAAGGACGTTGAGCACTCCGCCGTTGCAGCACGACTCCCAGCTCTCGACCGCGTAGCTGGGATCCCAGAGGATGCGGGTCGAGCGAAGCCGCAGCGCGCTCGTCGCGGGCGAGACGTCGCCCGAGGTGACTCCCGCCGACTGCGGGTACACGTGGATGTCGAGGTAGTCGAGGATGCGGCGGCCGTTGGCGAGCTCGTACGCGCGCGCCTGGCTCAAGTAGTACGGGAGAAAGTCGATGCCGGTCTTCGCGCGATCGCCTGCGGCGCTGTCGAAGTACTCGAGCCAACCCCAGGCGCCGGGCCCCAGGGTGAGCGCGGAGGGGTCGGCATCCTTGACCGCCTTGCCGTAGAGCTCGAGGCCCGCCTTGAGCTCGGCGTAGCTGGAGCGCTCCGGGTGCACGTCGCGGTGCGTCTCGTGCCAGAGCGCCGGCTGGTTGCTCAGGCTGTAGAAACGCACTCCGCCGTTGGCGGCGGTTCCGAACCGGGCGACGAGGTGGGCCACCCATTCCTGGCTCCACGCGGGGCCGGCGGCGATCGAGGTGTCGAGGGGGTCGTTGCCAGTGACCATCGCGCCCGTCGGCAGCACCCCGTCGGCGCAGTCGGGCGAGTCCGGGTCGATCACTTTCTGGACCCCGTACTTCGCCACGCTGAAGCCGCAGGTGCCCGCGGCCGCGTTGACGAAGCCGAGCGTCGGCAGGTCGATGATGGCGCGGGCGGCCCCGGCGCGGGTCTGCTCCACGAAGCGGTCGGCCGAGTTGTCGGTGCCGGCGTCGACGCCGACTCCGTGGAAGAACCGCCCGTCTCCGCCGGTGTTGGTGGTCGAGGTCTTCCAGTTGTAGCGGCTCCAGCTGTTGCCTCCGTGCCGCCTCACTGTCACGCCCAGCCGTGGCAGTTGTGCGTCGTCGCCGAAGACCAGCCCGTAGATGTCCGGGGAAATCGGGC
>JAGSPQ010000362.1 GCA_018262385.1 Myxococcaceae bacterium
CGGAGTGCTCGCGTCGTTCGTCGGCGGCATCGAGGGGAAGTTCAACCAGCGGCTCGACCGGGCGATCCGGCTGGACGCGACGGTGGATCGCGGCAGCGCCTGGCTGATTCGCGGCGCGTTCTTCTACGAGGCCCCGTGGCCCCGGCGCGACCTCACCCGCGCGCGCAGCCTGCTCTCGACGGCGGTCGAGCGGTTCCCGGACAACCTGCGGGCCCGGCTGTACCTGGCGCGAATCGACGCCGAGGGAGGGGCGCTGAAGCAGGCGCTGGCGACGCTGGAGAAGATCGCCGCCGCCGACGTGGCCTGGGATCCACCGGGCGGGCGGATGGTGAAGGCCGAGGCGCGGTTGTTCGCCGACACGCTCAAGCCGCGTTGAGTAGGGTCGCTCGACATGAGCGTCTTCAAAGCGGGGCTGTTTCAAGGCAAGTCGGTCTTCGTCACCGGCGGCAGCAGCGGGATCAACCTGAAGATCGCCGAGGTGTTCGGCGGGCTGGGCGCGAAGGTGAGCATCAACGCGCGCAAGCCCGAGAAGCTCGAAGCGGCGGTCGCGCTGCTGAAGGGCAAGGGCATCGACGCGCGCGGCTTCATCGCCGACGTGCGCGACTTCGCCGCGATGGAGACCGCGATGGACGCGGCGGTCAAAGCCCAGGGGCCGATCGACGTGCTGGTCTGCGGCGCAGCGGGGAACTTTCCGGCGCCCGCGCTCGGGATGTCTTCCAACGGCTTCAAGGCGGTGCTGGACATCGACGTGCTCGGCACCTTTCACGCCTGCCGCGCCGCGTTCGAGCGGCTCAACAAGCCCGGCGCGTGCATCCTCAACATCTCGGCGCCCCAGGCCTCGATTCCCTACCCGATGCAGGCGCACGTCTGCGCCGCCAAGGCCGGGGTCGACATGCTGACCAAGTCGTTGGCGCTCGAGTGGGGCCCGGCGGGAGTGCGGGTCAACTCGATCTCGCCCGGGCCGATCGCCGAGACGGAAGGGATGGAGCGGCTGACTCCGGACGAGGCGAGCCGGCAGAAGGTGAAGGCGATGCTGCCGCTGCAGCGCTTCGGCACCAAGGACGACGTGGCGAACCTCTGCGTGTTCCTCGCTTCGGAGGCCGGCAGCTACTGCACCGGCGGGATTCACTCGGTCGACGGCGGGATGGCGCTGATCGGCGGAGCGATGATGTCGGCCCTGATGGGCTAAGGAGCCACCATGGGTCAGTGGATCATCAAGCGGGAAGGGCCGGTCGCCGTCCTCTCGATGGACGACGGCAAAGCGAACGCGCTGACGATGAGCGAGTTCGAGGGGCTCTCGCGCGCGCTGGCGGAGATTGCCGCCTCGGACGCGGGGGCGATGGTGCTCACCGGGCGCCCCGGCTACTTCACCGCCGGCCTCAACCTCAAGGTGCTGCCCACCCTCGCGACGGCCGAGCTCGAGAAGCTGATCACGAAGTTCGGCGAGGTGACGCTCGAGCTGCTGCTGTTCCCCAAGCCGGTGGTGGCGGCGGTCAGCGGCCACGCGCTCGGCGCCGGAGGGATCTTCGCCTTCGCCAGCGACGTGCGGCTGTTCGCCGAGGGGCCGTTCAAGTTCGGCCTCAACGAGGTGCCGGGCGGGCTGTTCGTCCCCACCTTCGGGATCGTGAGCGCGAAGGTGACCGCGGCTTCCGAGCAGCTGACCGGGCTGATCATGCACGGGCAGGTGTTCGGCCCGGCCGAGGCGCTGAGCCGGAAGATCGCCGAGAGCCTGCACGCTCCCGACGCGCTGCTGCCCGCGGCGATCGCCCGCGCGACCGGGCTGGCCGACCTGGGCGGCCACGGGTACGCGCTGACCAAGAAGCTGCTGCGCGGGCCGCTGGCCGAAGAAGCGCGCCGCGCGCTGCCGAGCGAGGTCGCCGAGCTGGGCACCGCGCTGGGCGCCAAACGCTGACCGGTACTGCTTGACGCACCCCGGCGCCGGACCTAGGCCGCTCTGCCAATGGCGCTCCAGGCAATCGTCCGTTGGCTGCTACCGAGGGAAGACAACTTCTACGTGTTGCTCGAGCGCCAGGCCGCCGCCTGCCACGAAGCGGCGCTGGCCCTGGCCAAGTCGAAGGATCCCTCGTCGAAGCCCGAGGACGTGCGCGACGCGGTGCAGGTGATCGAGCACTTCGCCGACGATCTGGTGCGCCAGATGGAGGACGCGCTGGCGCGGACCTTCGTTACCCCGCTCGATCGCGAGGATCTCCACAAGCTCTCCAGCGAGCTGGACGACGTGGTCGATCTCACCAACCTCGCCGCCCGCGCCTCGGTGCTCTACGGAGTCACCCGCCCGACCGAGCCGATGCAGAAGCTGATCGACACCCTGGTCACCTGCACCGCGGTGCTGAAGACGGCGCTGCCGAAGCTGCGCACCCACGCCTACGCCGAGCTGCTCGACGACGGCCGGAAGCTGCGGGCGCTGGAGAAAGAAGCCGACAGCGTGTTCCGCGCGGCGGTGAGCCAGCTGTTCAGGGATCCGGCGGTCGACGCCAAGGTGCTGCTGCGCGAGAAGGAGGTCCTCGAGGATCTGGAGAACGCGGTCGACCACTGCGACGACGTGGCCGACACGCTGGCCAACATCGCCGTCAAGCACGGATAGGACGATGACCATCGGGCTGCTGATCGCGGTGATCATCGCCGCGCTGGTGTTCGACTACATCAACGGCTTCCACGACGCGGCGAACGCGATCGCGACCGTGGTCTCGACCGGGGTGCTGCCGATGCGAACGGCGATCCTGATCGCCGCCGTGCTGAACTTCGCCGGCGCGATGACCGGCACCGCGGTCGCCAAGACGATTGCCTCCGGCTTCGCGGATCCGGCGCTGGTCACCCAGGTGGTGGTGCTGTCCGCGCTGCTCGGCGCGTCGGCGTGGAACATCCTCACCTGGTGGTTCGGAATTCCCTCCTCCAGCTCGCACGCGCTGGTGGGCGGGCTGGCCGGAGCGGTGGTCGCCCACGCGGGGCTCGGCGCCTTCAAGTGGCTCGCGCTGGTGAACAAGGTGCTGGTGCCGCTGGTGGTCTCGCCGCTGGCGGGGTTCGTCGGCGCCTTCTTCCTGATGGTGCTGCTGCTGTGGCTCTACAAGCGGGCCAGGCCGAGCACGGTGGTGAAGTCGTCCCGGAAGCTGCAGCTGGTCTCGGCGATGACGATGGCGTTCAGCCACGGCAGCAACGACGCCCAGAAGTCGATGGGGATCATCACCCTCGCGCTCGCCTCCTGGGTCGCCGGCGGGGGAATGGAGCTGCCGGGCTGGATGCACGCCAGCAAGGACGGGGTGGTGCCGACCTGGGTGATCGTCTCGTGCGCAGCGGCGATCGCGCTCGGGACCGCCGCCGGCGGAACCCGGATCATCAAGACGATGGGCACCAGGATCATCCGGATCACGCCGATTCAGGGGTTCGCGGCGGAAGCGGCCGGAGCGATCACCATCCTGGTCGCCAGCCGCTTCGGCGTCCCGGTGAGCACCACCCACTGCATCAACGCGGCGATCATGGGCGTCGGCGCGAGCAAGCGGATCTCGGCGGTGCGGTGGGGGGTGGCAGGAAACATCCTCGTCGCCTGGGTCTTGACCTTGCCGCTCTCCGGAGCATTCGCATTCGCGACGATGAAGTTGTTGGCGATCTGGTTGTAGCCACTCTGGGTTAGCTTCCACGCGTGGCCGCGCACGGCAGGTACAGCCTGTTGCGCAAGATCGCCGACGGCGGAACCGCCGAGGTGTTTCTTGCGCACATGGAAGGCTCGGCGGGCTTCAAGCGCCTGGTCGTGCTCAAGCGGGTGCTGCCCGCGCTCTGGGCGGACGAGACCTTTCGCCGGGGGCTGGTCGACGAGGCCCACATCGCGATGGGGCTGCACCACAGCAACATCGTCCAGGTGATCGACCTCGGGGTCGCCGCCCAGCGCTACTTCCTCGCCTTCGAACTGGTCGACGGGTGGACGCTGTCGCAGGTGCTCAAGCGGGCGAAGAACGCCGGGGTGCGGGTCCCGCTCAGCGTCGGGCTGCACATCATGGCCGAGGTGTGCCGCGCGCTCTCTTACGCGCACGGCAAGGAAGAGAACGGAGCGCCGCTGGCGATCGTCCACCGCGACGTCTCGCCGCAGAACGTGCTGCTCTCGGAGCAGGGAGAGGTGAAGCTGACCGACTTCGGGATCGCCCGCGCGCGGACCCGCTCGACCACCTCGCAGATCGGCAGCGTGAAGGGAAAGCCGGCGTTCATGTCGCCCGAGCAGGCGGCCGGCAGCGCCCTCGATGCGCGCAGCGACCTGTTTCCGATCGGCACGATGATCTACCTGCTGGCGACGGGCGAGCTGCCGTTCAGCGCGCCCACCGCGCTGGAGGAGATGGCGAAGGTGGTCGCCGGCAAGTTCGTCAGCCCCGCCACCCTGCGCCCCGACCTGCCGAAGGAGCTGGGGACGCTGATCGCCAAAGCGCTGGAGCGGAAGGTCGAGAAGCGCTTCCAGAGCGCCGAGGAGCTGCTCCACGCGATCGAGAAGGTCCAGCGCACGGTGCTCGAGCCGGCGGGCACGACCGAGCTGAAGGCCTGGCTCGCCGTGCTCGCGAAGAAGGACGGCGAGCAGCCGCTGAGCCGCCAGCCCCACGTTCCGCCCGGCTTGCCCACGGCTCGGGTGCCCGAGATCGAGACCACCGGGCCGATCGAGCTGCAGGACGAAGACGTTCAGCTCATCACCTCGCCCTCCCAGCAGCTTCCGGGAGCGGTGATCAACCCGGCGCCCCGCAGCAGGCGGTGGATCATCGCGGTGGCGGCGTTGATCGCCCTGGTGGCGGGGACGCTCTGGGTTCCGCTTCGCCAGCGGCTCAGCCCGCCGAGCCCGGCTCCCGCCGAGCCGGTGGCTCAGCGCGCGGTGGCCGAAGTTCCCGACGCAGCGGTGGAGCTGCAGCCAGCGCCCGCGGCGCAGCCGGAACCTGCGGTCGCCGTCGCCGAGCCTTCCGTCCCAGCGACCGCGGTCGCTGCGCCCGCCGTCGCTGAGCCCTCCGTTGAAGCGCCCTCCGTTGAAGCGCCCTCCGTTGAAGCGCCCTCCGTTGAAGCGCCCTCCGTTGAAGCGCCCTCCGTTGAAGCGCCCTCCGTTGAAGC
>JAGSPQ010000363.1 GCA_018262385.1 Myxococcaceae bacterium
ACCGCGGGCGGCTCGGGCGGTGGTACGGCGGGCGGGTCGGGCGGTGGTACGGGGGGCGGTTCAGGGGGCGGTGGCGGCTCTGGCTGTCTGCTGGGTGACGGAGGGACGGCGTGCGGGGTGGGTCGGACCTGCTGCAACAACGTCTGCGTGAACACGGCGAACAACCCGAACCACTGCGGCACCTGCGGCACGGTGTGCAGTGGCGGGACCCCGTACTGCGACGGCACGTGTCAGAGCATCCCGTGCTCGCTCGATGGTGGAAGCTGCGGCGCGACGGCGTGCTGTGGCTCGAACTGCTGTTCGGCCGGGCAGCTGTGCTGCAAGATCGAAGGTCCAATCAGCGGACCGCCGACCTGCTTCACCCCTACGGCTACGGAGACGACTTGTCCGCAGGGCTGCGCTCCGCTGTGCGCGAGTGACCGCAACATCAAGCAGCACATCGTGCCTGCCGAAGAGCAGGCGGTGCTGGAGGCGGTCGCGGCGATGCCGATCTCGAGGTGGTCGTACGCGGCGGGGGACTCGAAGGTCCGGCACCTCGGGCCGATGGCGCAGGACTTCCACGCCGCGTTCGGGCTCGGGACTACCGACACCGGCTACGACCCGATCGACGCACACGGGGTCGAGCTGGCGGCGATCAAGGCGCTCAACGCCCGGATCCGGCAGCTCGAGGCGCAGAACCAACAGCTCGAAGAGCGGCTGAAGAAGCTCGAGACCCCGCGCGCGCGGCGCTGAGTCACCGCAGCGAGCGGGCGAGACCGCAGCGGTGGATCCTGCCGCGATGAAGCAGGGCGTTGGCTTGCCAGGTGACGGTGCCGAGCGTGACGAGGCTGAGCGTGTCGTCGAGCACCTCGACGGGTGCCGCGCGGCGGAAGGGGGCCGGCTCTTCCCGCCAGGGGACTTCGTAGAGCGCAGCTGCGCCGACGAACGCGCGCCGAGGCGGGACGGCGCCGACGTCGATTCCTTCGGGGCGGGCGGACACGCGCAAAGAGCCGAGCGCGCTGCCCACGTTCACGGCGGTGGAGTCGCCGGTGGTCCAGTCGATCGACGCGGCGCGGGTGGGGTAGCGGATCAGCAGCCGGCCCATGGCGCGCACCGCGGGGTGGTCGAGGTCGCAGGCGACGGCGAACCAGGCAGGCTGACCGTCGACGACGACGCCGATGCGCCAGAGTGCTTCGGAGTAGTCGAACGAGGGTCCCGGGATTCTGCGCAGGCCGAGGCCGCGCATCTGGAACAGCAGCAGACCGACGACGGCGTGACCATCGACTTCCTCGAGGGCAAGCGCGGAGGGCACGTGGGGCCGGGCTTCGGAGATTGCGAGGGCGCCGAGCAGCTCGAGGGTGATGGTCTCTTCGCCGCGGAACTCCATTGCGGGCGGGTGTTAGTCGGCTGCGAACAAAAACCGCAACCGGGGACTGACCCGACCACCCCGGACTCCCCCCATGATTCGCGGCGGGGCTCGGGGAATTCACGCGGGCGAAACGGGGGGGTGATCGTTCCCAGTGATCAAGAATCGCTACTCCTGACGATCACCCCCCACATTCCCGCTGGTGCTCGGGAAATTCGCGCGGGGGAAACGTCGCGAGGAGCAAAGCCAGCGGTTTGGTCGTGGCGGAAGTTCCTCGGGGCTGCCGCGCCAACGCAAGGAGGAGCCTCGCGTCACCCCGTCGGGGGTAGGCCGCGGTGCAGCTGTCTGAGTCCGGGCTACCCACCAGAGTGAGCTGGCAACGGCGGATGCACCCGCCTGTTTTCCCTGCGGAGAGCGTGACCTCAGCGCGGGCGTCGCCGCCCCAGCAATCGCCCGAGCGCGGCGATCGCGAACAGCAAGCTGCCCGAGCCGCTCGAGCACCCGCATCCTCTGGGCGGGCCGGGCGGCTGCGTGCCTCCATCCGAGCTGTTGCCGGCATCGGCGAAAACCCCGGCGTCGGCACCGCTGCCACCGTCGGAGACCGGCACCGAAGCATCGGGCGGCTGACCCGCGTCGGGCGGAGAGCCGGCATCGCTCGACCCACCATCCGAGCTCCCCCCGTCGGCAGTGCCGCCGTCGGCGGCGCCGGCATCCGACGTCCCCGCGTCGACGCCTCCGGCGAGCCGCTCGAGCCGGACGCGAGAGATCGCGCCCAGCGAGTTGGCGACCTCGAGGGTGACGTACCGGGCGACCGCGCCGGCATCGACGGTGGTGATCGAGTTCGCAGTCGCGGGCGCATCATTCACGCCGTCGTCATCAGAGTCCCAGCGGTAGCTGAGCGCGAGCCCCTGGGGATCGGTGCTGGTGCTGCCGTTGAGGGTGGCGACCGCTCCGACCACGGTGACGGTCCCACGCGCGACGGGGGCGATCACCGTCGGGGGCGCGGCCGAGTACTTCGATCGGTACGCGGACAGCTTCCCCTTCCCCCAGTCGTCATTGGGGAGCGTGCCCATCTGGGTCTCGGCGCGGGCCCCGTTGCGCAGCTGGGCGGCGAGCTGATCGGCGGTGAGGGTCGGCTGGAGCGAGAGCAGCGCCGCGGCGACTCCGACCGCGACCGGGCTGGCGTTCGAGGTCCCACCGCCGACCCACAGCTGGCCCCAGGGGAGGTTGGGGCTGGTGAACGAGGTGATGTGGTCCTCGGGGGCGACGAGATCGATGGTCTCCAGCCCATCCCCGCGAGGGCCGCGGCTCGAGTGATCGGCGAGCTGGCCGGCGAGGCGGGGAGGAATCGGAAAGTCCGCCAGCCAGGTGCCGATCGCCAGAGTGCGGTCTGAAGTGGACGGAGTCCCATAGGTATTGGCGTCGGTGGTGTTGGCCAACCAGTACGCGCCCTGGCCCCAGCTCGACCCGTTGTCGAAGACGTACCCGTGCACGACCGCGGGAGTGCCGGAGTTGGAGATCGTGACGGTGACGGTGTTGTCGCTCGCCAGCGGCAGCTGGTTGGCGGTGGCGAGGTAGAAGCCGCGCATCGAGGTATTGCGCGCGGACGTCTCGGTGAACCACTGGAGCTGAAACGGCCCGAGCTGCGCCGCGCCCTGCGCTCCGGTGAGGGCGACGGTGGTGGCGCCGAGGGTGAGGCTGATCGACGCGGTGGTGGCCCCGGAGAGGTTGAAGTTGCCACCGACCCCGGCGCTGTACGCCTTCGGAATGCTGAGCTCGGCGGTCGAGGTGCCGGTCGGAGCGGTGAACACCATGTGCTTCTTCGAGCCGCCCAGATTCCCGGCGGCGCCGATCTGCAGCATCCCGCTCTGGTGGGCCGAGTCGCAGGCGGCCTCGAGATCCGACGAGCCGTCGAGCGGCTCGAAGTACCAGTTGGCCATTTCCCAGAGCGCGATCTTGGCGTTCTTCTGCTGGCCCCAGACCAGCGACTGCAGCAGCGAGGTGGCGCTGTAGCGGTAAGCGAGCAGCAGCTCGGCGTCGGGCGCGATGCCGTGGAAGCGGGTGAGGTTGGCGTCACCGCCGCCGATCGACCCGAGCACCATGCTGCCGTGCAGCTGCTCGTCGGGGGTGGCGGTGAACTGGGTCAGGTTGACGCCGCGGGTGAACTCCTGGGCGGTGCCGGTCTGAAAATCGAGCACCGCCTTGATCTTCGAGCTGCCCAGCCGCACCAGCCGCTCGCCGACATCGAGCACCCCGTCGGCATCGACGTCGTCGACGACGAACACCGCCTCGCCGAAGCCGGGCTTGCTCTCGCCGTACACCGCGCCGAAGTCGCGGGCGCCGTTGCCGTTCTCGTCCTGGTACAGCCAGTCGACGCCGACGACGAAGTTGCTGGTGTCGTTGAACTTCTTCCACCCGGGGGAAGGCGCGTACTCGACGGCGTAGACGGCGGCCTTCTGCAGCCGCAGCAGCTCGCCGACGTTGAGCACTCCGTCCAGGTTGAGATCGACCCCGTCGATTCCCGGGGCGAAGACGCCGTTGCCGTCGACGTCGAGCCAGGGGAAGCGGCCGCCGTCGGCGCGGAAGAGGAAGGGGTGGAAGACGTCGGCGGCGCTGTCGATGTCGATCACCGTCACTCCGGCTCCGGTCGCCTTCACCGGGTGGCTGGCGCGACGCAGCGCGGGCGCTTCGACTTCCTCGAGGGTGGTGGAGGGGGGAACGCCGAGCGGCGCGAGGGGGATCGCATCGAGGGTGGGAGTGACCTTGAGCAGGCCGGGGACGGCGGCGAGGCCCAAGAGCGCGCTCCAGCGGCAGTCGGCTTCGAGCACCGGGCCGACCCGGACCACGACCTTCGAGGGCAGGCGAATCGCGGTGCAGCCGCGGGTCTCGACCGCGTCGACGTCGGCGAGCGAGACGTCGCGCGAGAAGCGCAGGGTCACCCGCAGCCCGCGCTGGGTGACCGACTTGCCGATCAGCCAGTGGCGCTCGTCGCGGCCGGCCTGGGTGCGGGCGAGGCGGTAGGCGAGCGCGACCTTCGGGCTGAGGTGGGTGGGCCACTTCGAGGCGGAGAGCAGCGCCTCGGCCTCTTTCACCGGCTGGGTCGGGAGGGCGGCGAGCACGACGGCGAGCGCGAGCGAGGTCATTGGCGCGGCGCTCCGGGGCAAGTGATGTGCCGGTGCGGAAAGGTCCTGAATTGTGGGAGTTGGCGGGTCGCCTCGACGGGGGACCGCGACTCTGGTTCACGGAGCTGACAGTTTTCCGACTCCTCTGCAGACAGGGCGGCGTTGCCTGGCTACCGCGGCTGGGCTTGGCTGGCGGGCTCGTCAGTCGAGCGGGGAGGCCGAAGATGTCGTGCGAGTACTGCGGCGCGCTGATGGAGCACGGCTCGGTGATGTGCATGGCGTGCGGCGCCGAGCGACGCGATGCGCCGGTGAGGTCGCGCGAGCCGGTGCGGCGGCCGGAGGTCGAGGTGCAGGCGATGGGCCCGACCTGCGAGGCCCACCCGGGGCTGCCGCTGGTCGGCAGCTGCCCGCGGTGCGGCAAGTCGGTGTGCTTCCGCTGCGCGCCGGGGGCGGTGACCGATGCCTTCACCTGCAACGACTGCATCGGGATGACCGCCGCGCACAAGCAGGCACCGGCGGGAGCGAGGTGCGCGCTGCACCCGGCGACGGCCGCGACGTTCATCTGCGCGCGCTGCGGCTCGTTCGCCTGCTCGGGCTGCAAGTCGTGGTCGGGCGCGCAGG
>JAGSPQ010000364.1 GCA_018262385.1 Myxococcaceae bacterium
GGACTTGCACCTCGGCCAGGTCCTCCGCGAAGAGGGCGAGTGGCGCATCTTCGACTTCGAGGGCGAGCCCGGCCGCGCGCTCCAGCAACGGAGGGAGAAGCAGACCCCCCTCAAGGACGTCGCCGCGCTCCTCAGATCTCTGGGCTACGCGGCGGCCGTCTCGGAGCGGGCGGGCAAACCGGTCCCGGCCTTTGCTGGGAAAGCTCGAAAGGCGTTCCTCGACGGATACCTCGCGTCGGTCGAGGGAACAGATCTCTTGCCGAGCGGCCGCGGGGATGCGATGGCCCTGTTGCACGCGATGGAGCTCGAGAAGGCGCTGTACGAGGTCCGCTACGAGATGAGCAACCGCCCGGACTGGGCGGACATCCCCGTCGCGGTGCTGCTGGAGGGGGCACCATGAGACAGCCGCAGTCGAAGGAGCAGGTGGACCAGGAGATCCGCCGGGTGGTCGCGCTCGCGCACCCGGATCCGCACTCGGTGCTCGGGGTCCACGAGGACGGCGACGGCGTGGTGGTCCGCGCGTTCCGGCCGGACGCCGAGGCGATCGCGATCTTCCCCGACTTCGGCGGCTCTATCCCGATGGAGCACCGCCAGGGCGGCGTCTTCGAGGCGCGGCTGAACAACCGGCGCGAGGTCTTCTCGTACCTGTTGGAGGTGCGGTACCCGGGCGGGCGGGTGTTCCGCCTGAGAGATCCGTACAGCTTCGCGCCGACGCTGGGCGAGATGGACCTCTACTTCGCCGGCCAGGGGCGGCACGAGCGGCTCTGGGAGCGGATGGGGGCGCACCCCATCCACCACGGCGGCCACAGCGGCGTGGCGTTCGCGGTGTGGGCGCCGACGGCGGACGGCGTCTCGGTGGTGGGCGACTTCAACTCCTGGGACGGGCGGCTGCACCCGATGCGGTCCCTCGGCGCATCCGGGATCTGGGAGCTGTTCATCCCCGACGTCTCCGACGGAGCCCGCTACAAGTTCGAGATCCGGCCCCGCGGCGGCGGGATGCCCTTCCTCAAGTCCGATCCGTTCGGCTTCCGGATGGAGCACCCTCCCCTCACCGCCTCGGTCGTCCACAACCTCGGCAACTACCGGTGGCACGACTCCGACTGGATGACCCGGCGCACCGTCGGGATCGACGGGCCGGTGTCGATCTACGAGCTCCACGCCGCGTCGTGGAAGCGGGTGCCGGAGGAAGACCACCGCGCACTGACCTGGCGCGAGCTGGCGGTGCAGGTCGCCGATCACGCCGTCGCGCTCGGCTTCACCCACGTCGAGCTGATGCCGGTCGCCGAGCATCCGTTCGGCGGCTCGTGGGGCTACCAGGTCGGCGGCTACTACGCGCCCACCGCCCGCCACGGACACCCGGACGACTTCCGCTTCTTCGTCGATCACCTCCACAGCCGCGGGCTGGGCGTGATCATCGACTGGGTCCCCGGCCACTTCCCCCGGGACGCCTTCGCGCTCGCCAACTTCGACGGCACCTCGCTCTACGAGCACTCCGATCCCCGCCAGGGCGCCCACCCCGACTGGGGCACGCTGATCTTCAACTTCGGTCGCAATGAAGTTCGCAACTTCCTGCTCGCCAACGCGCTCTTCTGGCTGGCCGAGTACCACGTCGACGGGCTGCGGGTGGACGCGGTCGCCTCGATGCTCTACCTCGACTACTCGCGCCGCGAGGGCGAGTGGGTCCCCAACATGTACGGGGGCCGCGAGAACCTCGAGGTGATCGGCTTCCTGCGCGAGTTCAACGAGCTCGTCCGCCGCAACTTCCCCACCGCGATGGTCCTCGCCGAAGAGTCCACCGCCTGGCCGGGAGTCAGCCGCCCCGTCTCCGAAGGCGGGCTCGGCTTCACCCACAAGTGGAACATGGGGTGGATGCACGACACCCTGAAGTACTTCTCGAAGGATCCGATCCACCGCCAGCACCACCACCACGATCTGACCTTCGGCCTGCTCTACGCGTTCAGCGAGAACTTCGTCCTCCCGCTCTCCCACGACGAGGTGGTGCACGGGAAAGGGGCGCTGGTCTCGAAGATGCCCGGAGACGAGTGGCAGCGGTTCGCCAACCTCCGCGCGCTCTACGCCTGGATGTGGTGCCACCCGGGCAAGAAGCTGCTCTTCATGGGCGGCGAGTTCGGCCAGACCTCCGAGTGGAAGGCCGACGGCAGCCTCGATTGGCACCTGCTCCAGTACCCGATCCACGCCCGGCTGCAGGACTTCCTCTCCCGGCTCAACGCGCTCTACCGCGCCCAGCCGGCCCTGCATCAGATCGACTTCCACCCCGACGGGTTCCGCTGGGTCCAGGCCGACATGGCCGAGCTCAACACCTACGCGTTCATCCGCCGCTCGCGGTCCGAAGGACAGGAGCTGCTGGTGGTGGCCAACCTCTCGCCGCTGGTCCGGGAGGACTACCGGGTGGGCTGCCCGTCGCCCGGAATCTGGCGCGAGCTGCTCAGCTCCGACGCCCGGGAGTTCGGCGGCTCGGGGGTGACCAACGAGCAGACCGTCGCCGAGTCGGTGCCGTGGGACGGCCAGCCGGCATCGCTGCGGATGCGGCTGCCTCCGCTGGGCGTGAGCATCTGGCAGCGCGCCTGAAGCAACCGCGCTACTTCGCCGAAGCGCCGAGCGAAGCGACCCACTGCGCCGGCAGCGCCGCGGCGGTGGCCCCGCGGATCAGCGCCTCGACGAACCGGGGGCTGATCGGCCCTTCGGTGCTCTGCCGCTGGGGGTTGGTCGCGAAGGCGGTCGCGTCGATCACCTTGTCGCCGACCTTCACCTTCACCGGCCGCTCGACCGACATCCCGGTCACGCCGCCTTCCTTGTGGGCGATGATCGGCCAGTCGAGCTCGGAGATCTCGAACAGCCGGCCGAATACCGACTGGCCCGGCTGATCGACCAACCCGGCCACCCGCCCACCCCACCAGCGGGAAGGAAAGTCGTACGCCAGCGCCACGTCGATCGCCTCGGCCAGCTCGCCGGTGGGCAGATCGAAGAAGTCGTACGCGTGCTGGGCTCGCCACTCGAGAAACGCGGCGCGGTCGAGAATGGTCGAGTACGCGAAATACCGCCGCATCCCCTTCCCCGCACTCTCGCGGGCCTTCATCACCTGGTCGTAATGAGAATCCATCGCTTATCCCTGGCTCGACTTGAAGACCCCGAACATCCCCGCCACATCCAGGCGTGAGGTCTTGAGGAACATCTTCAGCGCCCGCTCGGTCTGCTCGGCCAGCGAGGCCATCTTGTTCAGCCGGGCCAGCCGATCCCTGGGGACCTTACCGGCCTGCTCGGCCAGCCGCTTGGCTTCCACCAGGTCGGCGCGGATGCGGGCGATGAAGGCGAACTCGCGCTCCTCGATCACCCGGCGGGCCATCTTCATCAGATCCGTCTCGGCCCGGTAACGCCAGGAGGCGTCCCCCGGGGTCCGGACCCGCAGGATCACGCCCCACCGCTCGAGATCGCGCAGCAGCATCGACACCCCGCCCTTCGACAGCTCGAGGTCGGTCTCGATCTCGGCGGCGGTGAGGGCGGCGTCGCGCAGGTAGAGCAGCGCCCAGACCCGGCCCTGGTTGCGCTTGAACCCCCAGAACTCGATCACGTTGCCGACCGCGTCGACCGCGACCGCTTCCCATTGCTCGAGGCGCTCGGCCTCCGCGTCGGGGTCGGCGGACGCGGTCTTGTTCCACAGGTAGCCCTTCATCTGGGCGGCACCTTAGTCGCAACCCGTGCCCAAGCGCTCACGCCGCGCCCTTGAGCGCCAGCCCGCGGGCGACGGTGCGGGCCCAGCCGACCAGCTGCGCCCCCCCGGGGGCCTGGGCGTACTCGCCCAGCGCCTCGACCGCGCTCGCCAGCTCGGCCTCCATCTGCACCACCGCCTCGTCGAGCGCGCCGGTGCACAGCAGCGCGGTGCCCAGCTCGCGCGCCTTCTCGGCCGAGACGGAAGGAAAGCCCCACGCCTCCTGGAAGCGCTTCTTCAGCCGGGCGTCCTTCCCGACCGCGAGGAGGATCGGCAGCGACGGCGTCTTCGACTGGATGTCGGCGTACTGCGGCTTGCCCTCGTCGGTGCCGGTGACGTCGCGAATGTCGTCCGCCATCTGGAAGGCGATCCCCAGCCTTCGCCCGAAACCGTCGAAGCACTCGCCCGCGCGCGGGTCGCCGCCCATCGTCGCCGCCCCCAGCCCGCACCAGCCGAACAGCGAGCCGGTCTTTCCCTCGGCGATGCTGCGCAGGCAACCCAGCGGCAGCGCGAGGTTCCCGCGCGCCTCGACCTCGGCGATCGCCGCCCGGGTCATCTCGCCGATCACCTTCAGCGCCGAGGCGGTCAGCCGGGGATCGACCTCGGACAGCCGCAGCAGCGCGCCCGACAGCAGCAGATCGCCCGACATCACCGCGACGATGTTGCCCCACCGGGCGTTCACCGTGGGGCGGCCGCGGCGGAACATCCCCGCGTCGATCACGTCGTCGTGGAGCAGGCTCGCCGAGTGGATCAGCTCGGCCGCCGCGGCGACCTCGACCAGCTTGCCCGGCGGCACCCCGACGGTGTCGCCGAAGATCCGCACCAGCAGGGGCCGGGCCCGCTTGCCGCCGCCGCCCAGGCACAGGTGCCGGGCCGCGGTGAGCAGGGTCTGCGAAGGGGGCACGCTCTCGCCGCCCAGCTCTGCGATCAGCGACCGCTCGACGTCGACGAGGAAGTCCTGGAAGGCCAAGGCAGGATTCATGGCCTTCATATAGTTCACGCGGTCTTGAACTGCATGACCTTCGTGCACCGCGCCTGCTTTCGCCCATCAGGGCGGGCCGGCTCACTCCGCGCGCATCGCCTCGATCGGGTCCAGCCGGGCGGCGCGGGCGGCCGGGTAGATGCCGAAGATCAGGCCGACCCCGGAGCTCATCGCCAGCGACAGCACCACCGCCCAGGTCGGCACCGAGGTGTACAGCCCGAGGGTCCACCGCCCGAGGAAGGCGATCCCGAAGCCGGCCCCGATGCCGATCACGCCTCCCACCAGCGAGAGCACCACCGCCTCGGTGGCGAACTGGAACAGGATCCGGCGGCGGGTCGCGCCCAGCGCCTTGCGGACCCCGATCTCTTTGGTCCGCTCG
>JAGSPQ010000365.1 GCA_018262385.1 Myxococcaceae bacterium
CGAGTACGCCAGCATCCGCTTCACGTTGCGCTGCGGCAGCGCGAGCAGGTTGCCGACCACCATCGTGGCCGCCGCCAGCGCGCTGAACATCACGAACGGCACCTGCGGATCCATCGCCGGGCTCAGCGCGAGGAACACCCGCACCATCGCCACGAACGCCGCCGCCTTCACCCCCGCCGACATCAGCGCGGTCACCGGCGTCGGAGCGCCCTCGTACACGTCGGGCGTCCACATGTGGAACGGCACCGCCGCGACCTTGAACGCGAACCCGACCGCCACCAGCGCGAACCCGATCGTCACCATCCACGGCTGGGTCGCGGCCGCGGCCGGCAGCGCGGCGGCGACGGCGGCGAACTTGGTGCTGCCGGTCGCTCCGTAGAGCAGCGCGGCGCCGTAGAGCATCAGCGCGGCCGAGAAGGCCCCGAGGATGAAGTACTTGAAGCCCGCCTCGGCCGGCCGCGGGCCCCGCCGCAGGTAGGCGGTGAGCGCGTAGGTGGCGATCGACATCACCTCGAGGTTCACGAACAGGGTGACGAACTCGGCCGACAGCGCCAGCAGCGACATCCCCGCCGCCGAGAACAGCAGCAGCGCGTAGAACTCGCCCCGCTCGGCGTTGCGGTGCCGCAGGAAGCCGGCCGACAGCATCACCGCCAGCCCGGTGCCGAGGCAGACCACCACGGTGAGGAAGCTGCTGAACGGGTCGAGCACCGCGAAGCCCTGCAGCACGCTCCGGGCGGGGAGGAAGGCGCTGTTGAGCGAGACCAGGCCCGCCAGCGCGCAGGCGGCGGTGGCGATCAGCGCCTGGTAGGTGCGGGTCTTCGAGGTGAGGAACACCTCGGTGAGCATCAGCAGGATCGCCGCCCCGACCAGAATCCCGGTCGGGATCAGGGTGGTGAACTCGTCGGCGGTGAAAGTCGGGATGTTCATGGTTGCCTCTGGCCAGGCGCCTGCATGATTCGCGGAGGCATCTGCCGCAGCGTCGGGATCACCGGCATGCCCAACACCGGCGTCGGCGGGGGCGGCGCAATCGCCGGCGCTCCGGCCGGGCCGGCCGGGTTCGGGCGCACCCGGACCTTCACCTGCTGCTCGTTGAGGTGCCCCTCGTCACTCGCCCACAGCGCTCGGGCGACGTAGCGATCGGTGGACGGCGCGAGCACGTCGAGGAAGGGCTGCGGCTTGAGGCCCATCACCAGCACCATGATCACGAACGGCAGCGCGGTGAAAAACTCGCGCTTGTTCAGATCCTTCAGCCCCTTGTTCTCGGGGTTGGCGAGCGGGCCGAAGAACACCCGCTGCACCATCCACAGCATGTACGCCGCGCCGAGCACCACCGCGGTGCCGGCGAGCACGCCGAACCACAGCGGAAGCCCCGACTTGAACGCGCCGAGCAGCACGAGGAACTCGCCGACGAAGCCGTTGGTGCCGGGCACCGCGATCGACGAGAAGGTGATGATCAGGAAGAACGCCGAGTAGATCGGCATCACCTTCGCGATCCCGCCGTACTCGCTCATCAGCCGGGCGTGGCGCCGCTCGTAGAGCATGCCGAAGAGGAGGAACAGCGCCCCGGTCGACACCCCGTGGTTGAGCATCTGGTAGGCGCTGCCGCTCGCGCCTTCCTTGGTGAAGGCGATGATCCCCAGCATGCAGAAGCCCAGGTGGCTGACCGAGGAGTAGGCGATCAGCTTCTTGATGTCGCGCTGGGCCAGGCACATCAGCGCGCCGTAGACGATGCCGATCACCGACAGCACCGCGATCGGCGTCTGCCAGTGGCGGGCGACGGTGGGGAACAGCGGCACCGCGAAGCGCCAGAAGCCGAAGGTGCCCATCTTCAGCATCACCCCGGCGAGCACGATCGACCCGGCCACCGGCGCCTGGACGTGGGCGTCGGGCAGCCAGGTGTGCACCGGGAACATCGGGACCTTGATCGCGAACGCCAGCGCGAAGGCGAAGAACATGTACGGGCCAAAGCGCAGCAGCGCCGCCCCGGTGGCCGACAGGCCGGTCGGATCACAGCCCGCTTCACCCCCTGCCTTCAGGCACTGGCTCACCTCGCGCGAGGCGGCCATCAGCCCGTTGTAGAGCTGCGCGTAGTCGAAGGTGCGGGCGCCGGCGGGCTGGGCGATGAAGTAGACCGCCAGCATCGCCACCAGCATCAGCAGCGAGCCGACCAGGGTGTAGAGGAAGAACTTCATCGCGGCCATCTGCCGCTCTTCGCTGCCCCAGACGCCGATCAGCAGGTACATCGGCACCAGCATCGCTTCGAAGAAAACGTAGAACAGCAGCGTGTCGACCGAGCAGAGCGCGCCCATCATCGCCGTCTGCAGCAGCAGCAGCGCGAGGTGGAACTCCTTCACCCGTTCCTGGACGAAGCTCCACGAGCTCAAGACCACCAGCGGCCCGAGCACGCCGGTGAGCAGCACCAGGCTGACCGCCAGCCCGTCGACCCCGAGGTGGTAGCTGACGCCGATCTCGTTGATCCAGGGCATCCGGAACTCGAGCTGGAACTCGCGCCCGCCCGGCTGGAAGCGCAGGAAGGCCCAGATCGCCAGGCCCATGTCGAGCAGCATCGCGATCAGGGTCGCGACCCGAATCTGCCCCTTGTCGCCCTTGGGCAGCATCACCACCAGCAGCGCGAACACCACCGGCAGCCAGATGACGGCGTTGAGCCCGCGTGAATCGTACGAGGTCTGGAAGTCGAAGAAGTTCACGGCAGGATCCTCAGCAAGGCCCAGCCGAGACCGACCGCCAGCGCCAGCGCCATCACCGCCGCGTAGCCCTGCGCGTCCCCGCTCTGGAAGTACCGCAGCATGCTGCCGACCCTCAAGGTGACCCAGGCCGTGCCGCGCACCGCGACGGTGTCGATCAGCATCGAGTCGATCACCTTGAAGAAGACGAAGCTGACGAACTTGATCGGCCGGACGATTGCGAGGTCGTACGCCTCGTCGAAGTAGAACTTGTTGAGCGACAGCTTCTGCAGGAAGGCCCACGGCCCGGTGAGCACCTGGCCGCGCTTGAGCACCCGGGTGTAGAGGATCACCGCCGCGAGCCCGCCGAGCAGGGCGATCGCCCAGGCCATCCCCCACGCGCCCCAGGGCAGCTTCATCTGCTCTTCCAGCGACGGCAGCTTCACGTTGGCGGTGCGGCTGACCAGCGCCTGGGAAGTGGCGAACACCGGCGAGAGGAAGTTCTCCATCAGCGTCTGCTTCGGCCCGCCCATCCGCACGTTGTCCATGAACGGGATCCCGTGCGCCACCGCGGCGACCGACAGGCCCGCCAGCACCAGGATCACCCCGGTCATCGAGGCGTCCGACTCGTGGGCGTGGGGGATTCGCGCGTCCGGAGCGCGATCTCCCTCGAAGGTCAGCAGGTACAGCCGGGTCATGTAGAAGGCGGTCGAGAGCGCGGCGGCCAGCCCGACGTACCAGACGTAGTGCAGCACGTGCGGGTAGCCCTCGAGCTCGTGGGTGTGCAGCCCGTGGAGGATCGCGTCCTTCGAGAAGAAGCCGGACAGCGGCACGATCCCGGTGATCGCCAGGGTGGCGACCGCGAACGCGATCCAGGTCAGCTTCTGCTGCTTGCGCAGCCCGCCCAGCTTGCGGATGTCGCCCTCGTCGGCGTTGCCGTGCATCACGCTGCCGGCCGAGAGGAACAGGCAGGCCTTGAAGAAGGCGTGGGTGACGACGTGGAGGAAGGCGGCCCAGAACAGCCCCGAGCCGATGCCCATGAACATGAACCCGAGCTGAGAGACGGTCGAGTAGGCGAGCACCTTCTTCATGTCGTTCTGGGCGAAGGCGATCAGCGCCGCGATCAGCGCGGTCGCCCCGCCGATCACCGCCACCGACGCCATCGCGAACGGCGAGAGGACGACGAAGTAGCTCAACCGGCAGAACAGGTAGATGCCGGCGGTGACCATCGTCGCCGCGTGGATCAGCGCCGAGACCGGAGTCGGGCCGGCCATCGCGTCCGGCAGCCAGACGAACAGCGGCAGCTGGGCCGACTTGCCCGCCGCGCCGAGCAGGAAGCACAGCAGGATGGCGGTGAGGACGAAGCCGAAGGTGCGCCCCTTCAGCGGCCCTTCGGCGATCGGGTTGCGCAGCTCGCCCGGCAGCGCCTTGGCGAGCTCCTCGAGGCCCATGAACCCCAGCGAGCCTTTGGCCGCGACGCCCTGGTTGAATCGGGCGGCGACGTCGCCGCTGCTGGCGCCCATCCGCGGCTGGTAGTTCTCGATCCGGCCCTGGGCCTGGAAGGCCTGAACCAGCATCACCAGCAGGAAGCAGGCGATCAGGAACCCGAGGTCGCCGATCCGGTTCATGATGAACGCCTTGCGGCCCGCGTACGCCTTCTGGGCGTCGTCGTACCAGAAGCCGATCAGCAGGTAGCTGCACAGGCCGACCCCTTCCCAACCGACGAACAGCAGCACCAGCGAGTCGGCCAGCACCAGGGTCAGCATCATCGCGATGAACAGGTTCAAGTACGCGAAGAAGCGCCAGTAGCCCGGGTCGTGCGACATGTACGAGGTCGCGTAGAGGTGAATCAGGAAGCCGACCCCGGTGATGACCAGCAGCATCGTCCCCGAGAGGTGGTCGGCCATCAGCCCGAAGGTGACCTTGAAGTCACCGGCGGAGAACCAGGTGCCGAAGTCGGCGTTGACCGCGTAGCGCACCCCCTCGAGGCTGTAGGGGTTGGCGGCGGTGGTGTTCCAGTCGGCCGCCGTCCAGTAGACGAGCAGCGAGAGGAGGAAGCTGCCGAACACCGAGGCGCAGGCGATCAGGTTGACGTTGGCGCGCCCGAGCGCCTTGCCGAACACCCCGCTGATGAAGGCGCCCAGCAGCGGCAGGGCGATGATCATCCACAGGCTGGAGCCGGCCGCCTCGGCCGTCATCGGGGCCCGCTGGAAGAAGCAGTTGGTGGCCTCGAGCAAGCCGTGGCCGGCGGAAAACTGGCTGAACGTCGCGTAGTCCGAGCAGTCGATCATGGTCCGCCCCTTCAGTGCTTCATCGTCTGGAGCTCGTCGATGTTGACGGTGCCCCGGCTGCGGTAAACCGCGATCACGATCGCCAGGCCCACCGCGGCTTCCGCG